>PWEU01000251.1 GCA_003554005.1 Nitriliruptoraceae bacterium | reverse complement strand
GTGAACGCGTACTCCTCGTCGCCGCCCTCGAGGTCGATCCCGAGCGTGCGGCCGTAGAAGCCCCGGGCACCGGCGACATCCTCGACGATCGGTGAGAAGCTCGCGACGAACTCGACGTGCATGACCCCTCCTGGCGACCCGGGCCAGCCTCGACCCTACCGGTACCGCGGCGAGGCCGGGCCGGACAGAGACCCACGGGGCAGGGCTCGGCGCACCGCTGTCCGTGCCACACTCCGGTGATCCTCGTGTCGACAGAGAGGAGGTCGCCGTGGCAGGCACGCACGGGCCGGCTCGGGGTGCTCCCGCCGCCCGGTGGGAGGCGATCCTCGACGACGCCCCGGACCTGGCCCGCAGGGTCCGCGAGCGGTTCACCGCCAACCGGCACCACGTCATCGGCACGGTCAGGGCCGACGGCGCGCCGCGGCTGAGCGGCACCGAGGTCCGGATCGAGCCAACGGGGGTCAGCCTCGGGATGATGGCCGGGTCGCGGAAGCTGGCCGACGTCCGACGCGATCCCCGGGTCGAGCTCCACAGCGCGCCTCTGGATGAGGGCCTGACGGACGGGGACGCCAGGCTGACCGGCCGGTTGGTCGAACGCGACGAGGCCCTGCCCGAGCACCCGGACGCCGGGCACTTCGAGCTCCTGGTGGAGCGCGTCGTCCTCGTCCGGGTGGAGGGTGACGAGCTGGTGGTCACCACCTGGGACCCGGTCGTGGGCGAACGCGAGCACCGGCGTCGGTGACCGTCTCCCGCTGCCGGGTTCGGGAGGCGCCCGCAGCTTCGATGTCGACCGGGCGAAGGTCGCGTCCCGGCGACGCTCGTGAGGCCAACCCCAGCTGGCAGGCGACGCCGGTCGCGTCGTAGTAGCGCCACGCTTCGGCGATCAGCCCGTCCTGGCCGAGCTGGAGGAACACACCCGCCTCGATGGCCAGGCTGCGCCCGGTCGGCGGCAGGTCGGCGTCCGTCAGCTCGATCGGGCCGTCGTTGATCCCCGACATCTGGAGCTGGAAGGCGATCCACGTGCCGCCATCGACCACGCCACGCACCCGCCACTGCAGGTCGGGGACGGCCCGCACGAGCGCAGCCGTCGCCGCCTCCACCGCCGCCCGGCCCCGCAGTGGCACCGTTGAGCACGGGTCGTGGGCCACCGCGTCGACGGCGTACCGGGCGGCGTAGCCGGATGGATCGCTCCGGTTGATGGCGGCGGCCAGGCCCTGCACCACCTGCGCCCCGGACACCTCGGCGTCCTCTCCCCGACCCGCCATCCGGCTGGTGCAGCTCAGCCGGCTGCGGACGCCATCTGCTGCTCCATCTGCTCGACCTGGGCCAGCGGGCTGACCGCGACGAAGACCACACCCTGGTCCGTGCGACCGGTGTGGCCAGCCGGCCAGTAGAACAGCTCCCCGGCCCGCGTGGTCTCCTCGGATCCGTCGCGGTACGGGACCGTGATGTCGCCCTCGAGGACGATGCCGAAATGGTCGGCAGAGCAGAGCCCGTCGGGCAGCGCCGCGAAGAACGGGCTGAGATCCGTACCCGGCGGCAGCGTGTAGTGGGCCACGTGCATGTCGCCCCAGCGTCCGCTGCGCATCGCGGCTCCTGCGTGCTCGAACTCGAGGGTCAGGTCGTGCGGTCCTGCTCGCATCTGCCAGCTCCTTCGTGGTGGGACGGGCCGTCGCCGCTCCGGCGTGACCATCAGATCGGCCTGGGCAGGTCCCCAGCCGTTCGTTAGCGTTGCCAGGGCCAACCATCCGCGATGGACGTGGAGGAGCTGTGGAGCCGGCGTGGAAGCCCGGCACCGACCCCGGCGTGGACGGATCCACCACCGGACGAGGGACAGAACCCCCCTTCCGCATCCTGGGGCCGCTCGAGCTCCACGGCGACGCGGGGCCCGTCGACCTCCGGGGCGCGCGACCCCGTCGGTTGTTGGCGAGGCTGCTCCTGGCTCCCGGGCAGATCGTCTCCGCCGACCGGATGATCGCTGCCCTGTGGGACGAGCTGCCACCGGCCAGCGCCCAGGTGACGCTGCGGAGCCACGTCGCGCGGGTTCGGCGGGCGCTCGCCGCCGACGGGATCGCCGCCTCGGTGGTCACGCGCTCCCCCGGCTATCTCCTTCAGCTCACCCCGGGGCAGGTCGACGCGCAGGTGTTCGAGCGGGACGTCGCCAGCGGTAGGGCCGCCCTCGCGGAGGGTGAGGTGGCGACCGCGGCAGCGACGCTGCGGGCCGCGCTCGAGCTGTGGCGCGGACCGCTGCTGCAGGATCTCGGTCCCCCTCCCTACGCCGAGGCAGAGTCCGCCCGCCTCGAGGAGCTGCGGCTGACCGCCCTGGAGGCGCGCTTCGACGCAGACCTGGCCCTGGGGCGCCACCGGGAGCTCGTGGGTGAGCTCGAGATGCTGGTCGATGCGCACCCCTTCCGCGAGCGGTTCTACGGCCAGCTCATGCTGGCCCTGGTCCGCTCCGACCGCCAGGCGGCATCGCTGGAGGTCTACCAGCTGGCCCGGCAGCGCCTGCGCGACGAGCTCGGCCTCGAGCCGGGACCGGCACTGACGGAGCTGGAGGCGGCGATCCTGCGCCAGGATCGCGCGCTGCACTCCCCGCCCGGACCCAGCACCTCACGAGCCCCGGTGCCCGCGACCGAGCTGTCCGCCCGGTCGCCGCCGGTCACCCTGTTCGAGGTCGTCCGTCGGCAACCGATGGTCGGCCGCGAGGTGGAACTCGACCGCCTGCGGGTGCTGTGGCGGGCAGTGGCGGACGGTGGCGCACGGATCGCACTGCTGTCGGGGGAGGCCGGGGTCGGCAAGACCCGACTGGTCGCCGAGGTGGCCGCAGAGGCTGCCGTCGAGGGAGCGACCGTGTTGCTCGGCCACTGCGACCAGGTGGCGCCGATCCCCTACGCGCCGATCACCGACGCCCTCGCCGCCAGCACCGCGGTCACCGCCGCCTTCGAACGCCTCCCGCCCGCGTTCCAACACCTGCTGACCTCGTTGGTGCAGCGGCCGGTCATCGCCGTCGACGACGTCCCCGTGCCGCAGGACCCGCAGGAGCGGCAGGCGGCGTTCCTCGCCGCGCTGCGCTCGCTGGTCGCGGAGGTGACCGAACGGGCACCGACGCTGCTCGTGATCGAGGATGCGGAAGGACTCGATCCCGCCAGCACCCGGCTCCTGCGCCACCTCGCACGACACCTCCCGCAGCGTCTCCTGCTGCTGCTCTGCTTCCGGGACCCGCCGGGCCGCCGGCACGCGCCCCTGCGCGGCCTGCTGGCCGACCTGGAGCGCAGCGGCGTCGCCGACCGCCTGGAGCTGGTCGCGCTCTCCGAGGGGCAGCTCGCCGAACTGGTCGCCGCATGGGTCGGCACGGCCACATCCCCGGAGCTCGTCCACAACCTGTGGACCTCCACCGGGGGGAACCCGTTCTTCGCCAGCGCGGTCGTGCAGGAGCTGCTCGCTCAGGACGGCCTCGAGACGGCCGGCGCCACCTGGTCGGTCCCGAGCAACGTCCGCGACGTGCTGCAGGAGCGCCTGAGGGGCCTGACCCCCGAGGCACAGGAGGTCGTCGGCTGTGCCGCGGTGCTCGGTCGCGACGCGGAGCTCGGGCTGCTGGTGCAGGTCACCGGCCGACCGGAGGCCGAGGTGCTCGACGCGCTCGAGGAGGCCATCGCGGCCGGCTGGCTCGTGAGCTCAGGTCCCGACTGGGCGGTCGCCCACACCTTCCGCCACCCCCTGATGCGCGATGCCGTGCACGCTGACCTGCCAGCTCGGCAGCGCCAGACGCTGCACCTACGGGCCGCACGAGCCCTGGAGCGGGCAGGGCTCGAGCGGCCCTCCGATCTCACCGCCGCCGCGATCCACCTGCGGTCGTCGGGCCGGCTCGGTGACCGCGAGCATGCTGCCAGCCTGAGCCTCGCGGCAGCCGACGCGGCCGCAGAGCTCCACGCCTGGGACGAAGCGGTGACCCACGCCGAGGCCGCGGTCGCGATCCTCGCCAACGCCGACGCTCCTGCGGCCCTGCAGGCCGAGGCCGCCCGACACACCGCGGAGCTGCTCACCGCCTCGACCACGGACCTACCCCGCGCCATCAGCCACTTCCGTGCCGCGCTCGACCATGCCCGACGGGCGGGCGACGACCTGGCCGCCGCCACCGTCCGCAGCCGGCTCGGCTTCGTCCTCGCGATGCACCACAGCGTCATGGACATCCCGCGTGCCCTGGAGCACCTGACGGCAGCCGCGAACCTCCTCACCGAGGGCGAAGCGGCCTTCCACGTGCAGTACGGGACGGCGCTGGCGACGGTGTTCGGGGTGGAGACCGAGCGCGGGAACACCGCTGCGACCGAGGCGATCCGGCTGGGTGAGGAGCTCGGGCGTCCCGACCTCGTGGCGCGAGTGCGCTGCCTCGAGGCCCACCACCGCAGTAGCGCCGGTGAGCTCGCGGTGGCGCACTCGCTCCTCGACGACGCGTGGCGGGTGACCGCTGGGGGCGACGACCCTCGGCTGGCCTGGGACGTGGCCACGGAGGGGGCACTGATCGCCACGGTGTACCTCCTCGATCCTGCCACCAGCCGCACCTGGTGCGACCGGGCACTGGCACGACCGCGGTTCGCGAACCTGCCGCTGCCGATGGAGGGGATCACCGATCAGCTCGCCCACGCCCTCGCGGTCCTCGGCGACCTGACGGGGGCGAGGGAGCACGCCGCCGAGCTTCCCGACGACGCCGTCAGCCGGCGCCTCCTGCTGCTGCTCGACGGGGAGTGGGAACGCGCTGAGCACTCCTGGTCCGCCGCAGTGGAGCGCGACCTCGTGCACGGCGACGTCCTCAACGCCGCGATGAACCTCTCGTGGGCTGCGGAGGCGCGGTGCCTGCTCGGACGCACCGAGGATGCTCTCGACGCGCTGAACCACGCGCTGCAGCTCTATCTGGACGGGCCTCACATCCCCGGCGAGCTGCTGGTCCGCGCCACCTCGGCACGCGTCCTCGCAGCCGGCGGCCGGCTCCCCGAGGCCGCCACGCACCTGGCGCGGTGCGGCGACATCCTCGCGGTGGGTGGGGACTGGCGGGGACGGGCCGGTCACGTCGAACTCGCCCGCGCGGAGCTCGCTGCGGCTCAGGGACGACCCGCCGACGCCGACGCCGGCTACGGCCAGGCTGTCGCGACGTTCTCCAGCTACGGCCTGCCCTGGTGGCAGGCCGAGACCCTGTCGGTGTGGTCGCAGCAGCTGGCGGCTCGCGGCCAGCACGAGCGGGCCGACCGCACCCATGCCGCCGCGGGTCGGCTGTACGACCAGTTGGGCGCGGACTCCCGCTGGCGTCGCCCGCCGGCGGCGGTGTGACGGCCGAGGAGCCGGAGGTGGCCGACGTACGGAGCCACCGCGCGAGAGCGGCCGGCGCGACGAGCAGCGTCGGGAACCTCGAGGACGGCGAGACCTTGGCCCCTGGCTGGGCCCGCCGTCAGGCGGCAGGCTCAGGCCGACATGGTGACCGACGGTGCGTGGCCGGGATGGTGGGGTGTCGACCCCCGCCCCTGGCTGCTGTCCTGTGACGAGGCGCCGGCACGGTGGATCGCAGTGACCGGGATCGAGGGCCTGCCCGGTGACGATCCTCGGGTGGCGGTGGCGCGTCGGGCCGCCGCCGACAGCGAGGTGGTCCGCGCGCTCGTCGCGCGGCTGCCGGCCTGGGACGACCCGTCAGGGGCGTCGAGCCACGCGAGCCCGGCCTACCTCCCCAACCTGCTCCGCCTGCTGGCCGACCTCGGGGTCTCCGCCGGCGACCACACGGCGGTCGACGTCGCGCTGGACGCCCTCGAGGGTCACCGCTTCGAGGATGGCCGCTTCGCCTCCTTCGGCCGAGCACCGGGGAGCTCGGAGCCGGTCTGGCACTCCCTGCCCTGTGACACCCACAGCATCACCGAGGTGCTGGTCAGGTACGGGCGTGGGGAGCGTCCGGCCGTCCGCGCCGGGCTGGACCGCATCGCCGCGGACCTGCAGACCACCCGGCAGGGCCCGGCGTGGACCTGCGTGCCCGACCCGGCCGTCCGGTGGCGCGGCCCCGGCCGCAAGGGGGACATCTGCCCCCAGGTGACCCTGGAAGCGCTGCGCCTGCTGGCCCGGCTCCCCGCGGCGGAGCGCCCGGAGGGCACCGACGCCGCCGCTGCCACGATGCTGGCCGTGTGGCATCGCCGCGGGAGCGAGCTCCCGTACTCGTTCGGGCACGGCATCCGGTTCAAGACCGTGAAGTGGCCACCGCTCTGGTACGGGATCTACTGGGTGCTCGACACCCTCGGCCGGTTCCCGCACCTGTGGCGGCACGGGACCGCCGCGGACCGCCGCGCGGTCGCCGAGCTGGTCGCCTGCCTGGTCGCCTACAACGTCGCGGCCGACGGCACGGTCACCCCCCGGTCGGTGTACCGCGGGTTCACGGGGACCTCTTTCGGCCAGAAGCAGCGGCCCTCCCCGATCGCCACCGCGTTGCTCGCCACGGTGGCGCTGCGCTTCGTCGACCTCGCCGACGACATCGCGGCCATCGACGTGACGGCGCTCTCGAGCTCCAAGGGCGGAGCGGGGACGGCTCGACCGCCGAGGTGACCCGACCGCCGGGCAGCACGTGGCGTCAGCCCTCGGCCGGTCCCGGCCCGTCGACCGCGAGATGACGCCGCATGACCACCCGGGGGAACCCGCCGGACACCGACGTCGTCTTGGCGGCCACGGTGAAGCCGGCGCGTTCGAACAGCGCGCGGGTGCCGACGTAGGCCATGGTGGTGTCGACCTTCTCTCCCCGGTTGTCCACCGGGTACCCCTCGACCGCCGGTGCCCCCTGGGCGTGCGCGTACGCAACCGCGCCGGCGAGGAGGGCGTGGGAGATCCCGCGGCCGCGGTAGCCGGGCCGCACGCGGATGCACCACACCGACCACACCGGCAGATCGTCGACGTGGGGGATCTTCCGCGACCGTGCGAAGGGCAGCTCCGCCCGGGGCGCCACGGCGGCCCATCCGGCGACCTCGCCGTCCTCGTAGGCCAGCACCCCCGGTCCCTGGTCGTCCCCGCACAACGAGCGCACGTACTCGCCCCGAGCCGGGCCGACGAGCTGCCGGTCGGTCCTCGAGTCGAGCCGGTGGCTCAGGCACCAGCACACCGAGGCGTCGGGCTTCCTGGGCCCGAGCATCACGGCGACGTCGTCGAAGCGGTCGATCGTCGCCGCTGCCACCTCGATACTCACCACACGCGCTCCGTTCCCACGCCGGAGCCTAGCCATCGCCTCCGAGGCTCCGACCGCGGGCGCACAGGCCTGCGGAGCAGCGCGGTCGAGGACGACGCGCGGCGACGCGTGGGTCGCGATCGGGCGAAGGCCCTTGGACGCGCGGGGTCCCTGAGTAGGCTGCGGCGTCGCCGGGAGGGAGACCCACGTGGCCCGTGAACGCAACTCCGTGCGCCGCAAGCTGGCCATCGCCTCCTGGCGAGGCCCACGCGAGCCCAACATCTACGGCAAGCTCGACCTCGACGCCACCGAAGCACTGGCCTACCTCGAGGAGGTGCGGGAGCGCACCGGAGAGCGGGTCACCCTCACCCACCTCGTCGCCCGGGCGACCGGCGCCGCGCTGGCGGAGGAGCCGACCCTGAACGGCCGTATCCGGTTGGGGCGGTACATCCCCAACGACCGGGTGTCGCTGGCGTTCCTGGTCACGATGCCCGACGGCTCGGACCTCGCCCGGGCCCGGGTCGACGACGTCGACCGCAAGGACGTCGCCACCATCGCCGCGGAGCTGCGGCAGCG
>PWEU01000056.1 GCA_003554005.1 Nitriliruptoraceae bacterium | reverse complement strand
CCGCGGCCCAGTGGCGTGACGGGTTCGCCGCCGCACAGGGCGGGGAACTGCCCGAGTGGCTGTGGACCGAGGACTACCTGCAGACCGCCTACGACCCCTCGATCGCGCCCGAGGGCCGGCACTTGCTCAGCGTGTTCGCCCAGCCGGTCCCCTACGACCTGGTCGGCGGGTGGGATACGCGCCGCGACGAGGTGGCCGAGCTCGCGATCGGCTCCATCGCCCGGTTCTGCGACGGCTTCGCCGACTCGGTCGTGGAGGTGGAGGTGCTCGGTCCGCCCGACATCGAGCGCGAGGTGGGGCTCACCGGCGGGCACATCTTCCAGGGCGAGTGCCTCCCGGACCACATGTGGGACCGGCGGCTGAGCGCCGACACCCCGATGGAGGGGGTGTGGCTGTGCGGCGCCGGGACCTACCCCGGCGGCAGCGTGATGGCCGTGAACGGCTACAACGCCGCGAGGATGGTCCTGGCCGCGCGCCGGGAGTGATCGGCAGCGCGCGGCCAGGGGATCGGGTTCGGCACCTCAGCCGGTGAGCGCGGCGAGCACCCGGGTGCGGGCGTCCCGTCCGTCGGTGCCGGTCAGGGCGAGGGTCGCGAGCTCCTCGCACCGCTCAAGGGTGGTGGTGGCCAGTCCGGCGCGGACCTCAGCCACGGCGTTGGCGGACATCGACAGCGACGTGCAGCCGAAGCCGGTCAGCACGAGCGCCAGGTTCGGGTCACTGGCCGCCTCGCCGCACACGCCCACCGGGACCCCGGCCGCCCGGCCCGCAGTGGCCGTGCGGGCGATCAGCTCCAGCACCGCTGGTTGCCAGGGGTCGAGGAGCTCGCCGAGCTCACCGACGAGCCGGTCGGCAGCGAAGGTGTACTGGGACAGGTCGTTGGTCCCCAGCGAGACGAAGTCGACGACCTCGACCAGGCGTTCGGCCTGCAGCGCGAGCGCCGGTACCTCGACCATCACCCCGGCGGTCGCGATGCCCGCGGCCCGGGCGAGCGCCACGAAGTCCTCCGCCTCGGTGACGGTGGCGATCATGGGCGCCATCACCCACACCTCGCAGGGCGCGGTGGCGGCCGCCGCGGCGATCGCCTCGAGCTGCCGTTCGATCAGCCCCGGGTTGTTGGCGATCAACCGCCAGCCACGGAGCCCGAGCGCCGGGTTGTCGCCCGGGCCGGGCTCGACGAAGGGCAGCGGCTTGTCGGCGCCGACGTCCAGTGTCCGCACGACGACCTTGCGACCGGCGAACCCGGCGAAGATCTCGTGGTAGGACGCTGTCTGCTCCTCGACGGTCGGCTCCGTGGTGCGGTCCAGGAACAGGAACTCGGTGCGCAGCAGGCCGACCCCCTCAGCGTCGACCTCCTCGGCGGCACCCGCGGCGGCGGAGCCGATGTTGAGCAGCAGCTGCACGCCGTGTCCGTCGGCGGTGACGCCGGGCCCGGCGGAGCTGGCCAGCAGCGCCTCGCGGGCCTCCTTCCGCCGCTCGGCGGCGGCGATCTCGTCGGCGTCGGGGTCGGCGGTGACACGTCCCGCGGACCCGTCGACGATCACGAGCGTCTCGTCGTCGACCTCGGCGATGCCGACGCACCCGACGATGCAGGGCAGGCCCATGGCCTTGGCGATGATCGCCGTGTGGCTGGTGGGCCCGCCGCGGCTGGTCACGATCGCCAGGACGTGCCCGGGGCGCAGGTCGACGGTGTCGGCCGGCGCGAGGTCCTCGGCGGCCAGCACGAAGGGTGCCTCGTGCTCCGGGATGCCCGGCATCGGGAGGTGCAGCAGCCGGGCGACCGCGCGGTTGCGCAGGTCGGTGAGATCGGCGGCCCGCTCGGCGAGGTACCCGCCGGCGGCCTCCAGCATGGTGCGGAAGCCCGCGATGGCGGCGTCCACCGCGTGCGGCGCAGGCCGTCCGCCGTCGACCTCCGCCCCGACCGCGTCGATCAGGGCCGGGTCCCGTGCCAGCATCGACAGCGCATCCAGAACCGCGAAGGCGTCACCCTCGGCCCGGTCGCGGCGCTGCTCCAGGTCCCGGGCCACCTCGTCGAGAGCCCGCTGGGCCCTCCCGAACTCGATGTCGGGCCCCCCGCCGCTGACGGGTCCCGGCAGCTCGGCGATCGGGGCACCCATGTGCACCATCGGGCCGATCGCGATGCCGGGGCTGACGCCGGTGCCCTCGAGCACCGGCCTGGTCGTGTCCAGGGCGGGCATGCTCACGACGCCTCATCGAGGTTCGAGGCGAGCAGCGCCACCATCGCGGCCACGGCCTCGGCGGCGTCTGGGCCCTCGGCGGAGACCGTCACCGTGTCACCGTGCTCCGCGCCGAGCGACAGCAGCGAGAGCATGCTCCGGGCGTCGACGACGCGGCCGTCCTTGCCGATCTTGACGACCGTCGGCAGCTCGTTGGCCGCCTTCACCACCGCGGCCGCGGGCCGGGCGTGGAGCCCGACCTTGGACGCGACCGTGACCTGTTCCTCGACCGTTGTCTCTGTGCTCATCGTGGTTCCTCTCCATGGATCGGTCTGCTCGGCCCGCTCCGACCTGGCCGACCGGATGGTTCACGGCTCGACGACGACCTTGATGGCCTCGCCGCTGACGACCGCATCGATCGCGTCCTGGACCTGCTCGAGGGGCAGCCGGTGGGTGATGAGGTCCGCGACCGGGACCGCCCCGGTCGCGATCAGGTCGAGGGCCCGACGGTTGTGGTCGGGGCTGGAGCCGTTCGCGCCCATCAGCATGAGCTCGCGGTAGTGCACGAGGTTGGAGTCGCACTTGATGTAGGGGTCGTCCTTCGGAAGCCCACCGAAGAAGCTGATCCGACCCTGGGGTGCGGCCATCTCGATCGCCTGCTCCTGCGCGATCGCTGCGGGGGCCGCGGTGATGATGACGTCCGGACCGCGGCCGTCGGTCAGCTCCTTGACGCGGGCGACCGGGTCCTCGGAGGAGGCGTCGATCGCCGCCTCCGGGTGGACCCGGTCAGCGGACAGCGCCAGCCGGCCGGCGTTCACGTCGATCAGGTACACCTCGCTGGCACCGAAGGATCGCGCCAGTCGGACGTGCAGGCACCCGATCGGCCCGGCACCCATCACCACGACCACGTCGTCCTTGCCGACGTGGACCAGTTCCTGGGCGTTGAGGGCGCAGGCGAGCGGTTCGGTGACCGAGGCCTCGGCGTAGGACACGCCGTCGGGGATCACGTTGACCCCGTCGACCTTGAGGACCTGCTCGGGCACGATCATGTACTCAGCGAACCCACCGGGGTACTGGTAGCCCATGGAGGTCTGGTTGGGGCAGACCGTCATCGCGCCCGAGGTGCAGGCCCAGCACTCCCCGCAGGGGACCGCAGCGATCACCTGCAAGCGGTCGCCGACCGCGTGGCCGGTCACCTCGGCGCCGACCTCGACCACCTCGCCGGCCAGCTCGTGACCGATCACCTGAGGTGGCTCGAGGCGGGGATGGCCGTGCTTGAAGATCTTGGCGTCCGTGCCGCAGGTCGCGGTTGCATGCATCCGGAGCTTCAGCTCCCGCGGGCCGGTCGTTGGTTCCTCGATGTCGCCGACGCGCAGGTCGCCCGGCGCGTGGAAGGTCGCGGCTCTCACAGCGTCTCCTGAGGTTGCTGGGTCTCGTCGTCCTGCTCGGGTGCCGGAGCCAGCAGCTCCAGGACCCGCTCAGGATCGGTGGTGGTGCGCAGCTCCTCCGCCTGGTCCGGATCGAGCAGGACCTGAGCGAGGGTGGACATCACGCTGACGTGCTCGTCCGCCGAGGCAGCGATGGCGACGCAGGCGCGGACATCCTGTCCGTCCCAGTCGACGCCCTCGGGGAACTGCAGGAAGGCCAGGGCACCGCGTCGGACCAGCGCCCGTGCGGCGTCGGTGCCGTGGGGGATCGCGAAGCCCTCACCGACGAAGGAGGACAGGCTCTGCTCTCGCTCCTGCATCGCGTCGGCGTAGGCCGGTTCGACGGCGCCGATCCGTACCAGCGCCTCGCCCGCCTGGCGGACCGCATCGAAGCGGTCCGCCGCGGTGCAGCCGAGCCGCACCGCATCGGCGACGAGGAGGTCGGTGACCTCAGCCATCGAGGGTGCCCCCGTTGGTGATGGCCGCGGTGACCTTGGCGAAGGCCGGGTCACCCATGAACATCTGGAAGGGGATCACCACGGAGTTCGGCGCGGCCTGCCGGGCCCGGCTGACCAGGCCCTGGTGGCACAGCACCACATCGGCGGTGTCGTCGTTGAGACGGTTCACCGGACTGTGGGTCACGGCCACGCCGTGGGGCTTGAGCTGCTTGGCGAGCTGGGTGGTCAGCAGGACGCTGGACCCCATGCCCGCCTCGCAGGCGACGACGACGCTCTTGATGTCCTTGCCCTCGATCGACGGCATGGTCAGGCCTCCGGGGTGGCGGGCTTGGCGCCCTTGTTGGCGGCGGACTGGGCGGCGGCCTCGTCGAGGTCCGGCTCCTCGTCGCTCTTGGAGAACCGCAGCAGAGCGGCACCGACGACGAAGGAGACGATCGCTGACAGGGCGATGCCGAGGAGGACCCCGAAGAAGTTCCCGCGGGGGGTGACCGCCATGTAGGCGAAGATCGAGCCCGGCGAGGGGGTCGCGACCAGGCCGACACCGGTGACCATGAAGGTCATGATGCCCGTCATCCCGCCGGCGATCGCGGCCAGGATCATCTGGGGCTTCATCAGCACGTAGGGGAAGTAGATCTCGTGGATCCCGCCGAAGAAGTGGATGATGATGGCGCCGGGCGCGGAGAGGCGGATCGCCTTGTTCGGGCCGGCCAGCCAGAAGGCCAGCAGGATGCCGAGGCCCGGACCCGGGTTGGTCTCCAGCATGAACAGGATGGACTTGCCGGCCTCGGCCGCTTCGACCACGCCCAGGGGGCCGAGCACGCCGTGGTTGATCGCGTTGTTGAGGAACAGCACCTTGGCGGGCTCGATCAGCAGGGAGGCCAGCGGCAGCAGCCGGTTGTCGACCAGGACCTCGACGCCGTTGCCGAGCACCGTGGTCAGCGAGGTGACGATGGGGCCGATGCCGAGGAAGCCGATGATCGCCATCACCACGCCGAGGATGCCCAGCGAGAAGTTGTTGACCAGCATCTCGAAGCCGCCCTTGGTGCGCGGGACCACGAAGTCGTCGAACTTCCTGAGGACCCAGGCAGCCAAGGGCCCGATCGCCATCGCGCCCAGGAACTGGGGGATGTCCGAGCCGACCACGATGCCCATCGTGGCGACGGCACCGATGACGGCACCACGTTGCCCGTGGACGAGGCGTCCACCCGTGTAGCCGATCAGCACCGGCAGCAGGGTCAGGATCATCGGGCCGACCATCTCGGCCAGGGACTCGTTGGGTGCCCATCCCGTCGGGATGAACAACGCGGTCAGTAGACCCCAGGCGATGAAGGCGCCGATGTTCGGCATCACCATCGCGGCCAGGTTCCCGCCGAACCGCTGCACGTTGGCACGCCAGCCGCTCTCCGCCGCGGGCGCACCCGCAACCATGTCGCTCATGTTCTCTTCTCTCCCTCGATGGGTGGTTCCTGCCCCGTGCGGGGCAGCTGGTTGGTCCGGTGTCACAGGCGTGACACCGCTGGCCGTGGAACGCCTGCCAGTTGGCGTGCGCGTTCCGGTTGCTCCTGCAACACGACGGCGTCGGGCTGCAGGTCCGTCGGCCCGGGGAGCTGGCTCCCCGGCAACTGCACGGCGGCCGCACCGAATGCGACGGCTGCACGTAGAGCTTCGAGCGGTCGGTCGCTGGCGGTCAGGAATCCCGCCAGGGTCGCGTCGCCCGCACCCACGGTGCTCCTGGGGTGGGTGACCGCCAGCTCGGCGTGGGCCTCGAAGCTGCGGTCCACGTAGAGCGCGCCATCGGGCCCGAGGCTCGCCAGGACCGCCCTGGCGCCCCGGTCCAGCAGCTCGTGGGCAGCGTCGATGACGTCGCCGATCGAGGCGAGCGTCCGGCCGGTGCTCTCCGCCAACTCCTCGGCGTTGGGCTTGATCAGGTCCGGCGCCGCCGTCAGCGCGGCGGTCAGGGGTGCCCCCGAGGTGTCGATCGCGGTGCGGGCGCCGGCCGCCCGGCCGCCCTGGATCAGCTCGGTGAGCAGGCTGGTCGGAGCACCCGGGGGCAGGGACCCGCTCACCACCAGCCAGGCCGCACCGGCCGCCGTGGCGATGCTGCGGTCAACGAGGCTGCGCAACTCCGCGGCGCTCAGCTCGGGTCCGGGCTCGTTCAGCTTGGTGACGGTGCCGTCGGGCTCCGCGATCGTGATGTTGGAGCGCACGGAGCCGAGGATCGGAACGGTCACGGCCGGCACGCCGCTCGCGTCGAGCAGTCGCAGCAGCAGCTCGCCTTCGGAGCCTCCGACCGGGACGACGGCGGTGGTGGGGTGGCCGTTGGCGTGCAGCGCCCGCGAGACGTTGATGCCCTTGCCTCCGGGGTCCCGCTGGTGTCCGGAGGTGCGCAGCACCTCGCCGCGCACGAGGCGGTCTACGACCAGGGCCCGGTCGACGCTGGGGTTCGGGGTGACGGTGACGATCATGCGCACACCACCGAGAGGCCAGCGGTCTCGAGCTCGGCGAGCAGTCCGCGGTCGATCTGGGCGTCGGTGACGAGGGTGTCGATGTCCTCGAGATCCGCGAACCGGATGAGGTGGTCGTTGCCGACCTTGGTGTGATCGGCCAGCAGGATCGTCCGGCGCGCCGCGCCGATCATCGCCCGCTTCACGGCGGCCTCGGTCGGATCGGGGGTCGTCAGTCCGTGCTCGACGGAGATGCCGTTGGTCGCCATGAACGCCACGTCGACGAAGGTCGACCTCAGCGCCTCCATCGCCCACACGTCGACGGCCGCGAGGGTGCGGCCACGGACGCGGCCTCCGAGGGCGAGGACGGTCACGTTGGGCTGCGATGCCAGCTGGACGGCGATGTCCAGGCCGTTGGTCACCACGGTCAGTTCGCGATCGCGGGGGAGTGCGTCGGCGAGGCGGGCGGTGGTGGTCCCGGCGTCGATCAGGATCGAGCCCTCGTCGGGCAGTTCGTCGAGTGCGGCCTTCGCGATGCGCTCCTTCTCCGCGGTCATCACGGTCGAGCGGGTGGCGATGCCGGGCTCGAAGCCGAGGCGTTCCAGCGGGATCGCGCCGCCGTGGACCCGGCGGACCAGCCCGCGACGTTCGAGGCTCGTCAGGTCCCGGCGGATCGTCTCCGGGGTGACGTCGAGCTCGTCCGCGAGCCGCGCGACCTCGACCCGACCGTCCGCGCGGGCCTGGGTCACGATCCGTGCCTGGCGCTCCTCTGCGTACACCCGTTCACCTCCGGTTCCGCCGCCTCGTCGGCATATTCCCACACGAACGGATTAAAGTCAACATAAAACAACAGAACACGGAGATGAACGGGCACTCGGTGCCCGGTCCCGGTGCGGCCCGATGCGGCCGTGCCCGTCTACGGTGTCGCCCGCACGGAACGCCGGGAGGGCACACATGGCAGAGCACGTGCACGGTGGACGGTTGGTGGCCGATCATCTCGCTGATGAGGGGGTGGACGCCCTGTTCACCCTGACCGGTGGCCACATCAGCCCGATCTTCGACGGCTGCAAGGACCGGGGCATCCGGGTCATCGACGTGCGCCACGAGCAGGCTGCCGCCCACGCGGCCGATGCCTACGGGCGGCTCACCTTCCGGCCCGGGGTGGCGGCGGTCACCGCCGGCCCGGGCGTCACCGACGCCATCACGGGGGTCACGAACGCCTTCTACGCCAACGCGCCGATGGTGCTGCTGGGGGGCCGGAACCCGCTGGCGCTGGAGGG
>PWEU01000070.1 GCA_003554005.1 Nitriliruptoraceae bacterium | reverse complement strand
GCGACCACCTCGAGGGTGGCGGTGGCCAACTGCGCGGGCAGCGGGCTCTCCGTCGATGTCGTGGGCACCGCGACGGGCGCGGCTGCGGTGCCGCCGCGACGATCCGTGGGAGGGAGCGCCGGCTCGCCGCCGGCCGGGGCGGGGCCCAACGGGCGTCCCTCGACCGGCGCCGAGGTGTCCGGCGTCGCACCACCGGGCCGCAGCATCGCCTCGATGTCCGCCGCCGGGAAACGCCACTGGCGTCCGATCCTCACCGCAGGCAGCCGCCCGTCGCCGGCCATCCGATAGATCGTGGAGGCGTCCACGTCCAGCAGGTCCTGGACCTGCTGGGTGGTGAAGAACCCGGACGTCATCGGTGGCGCTCCTGCCGCTGCTGCCGTTGGTGCAGCTCCTGCAGGATGCACTTCCTGCAGGAGTGGGCAATAGGGCCGATCGGCAGCAGGTCCCGTGTCCGATGGCCCCTCGATCGAGGTGCGCCGTGACGAGCAGGCAGCCTCGCGGACAGCCTCGCGGACAGCCTCGCAGGCAGCCTCGCGGACAGCCTCGCGGACAGCCTCGCAGGCAGCCTCGCGGGCAGCCTCGCGGGCAGCCTCGCAGGCAGCCTCGCGGGCAGCCTCGCGAGAAACAGCGGATAGCTGCTGGTTCTCGCGCCTCCGCCCGGTCGACGGGCGCCCGAAAGCCCAGGAGGCCCGAGAAGCAGCGGATAGCTGCTGGTTCTCGCGGCACCGGCCGGACGACGCACGGCCTGACGACGCACGGCCCGAGGCCGCACGGCCGGACGACGCACAGCCCGAGGCCGCACGGCCCAAGGCCGCACGGCCGGACGACGCACCGGCCGGACGACGCACGGCCCGAGGCCGCACGGCCGGACGACGCACGGCCCGAGGCCGCACGGCCCGAGGCCGCACCAGCGTCAGCCCCGGTCGGTCTGGGTGACCTTGGACAGCCCCCGGGGCGCATCCGGGTCCAGCCCCCGAGCCCGGGCGAGCCCTTCCACGAGCAGCTGACCCGGGACGATCAACCCCAGCGGGGCCAGGGCCTCCGACAACTGAGGACCTGCCAGGTGCTCGGTCGCGGCTGCGGCCAGCCGGCGGTCACCACCGATCGTGACCACGTTGGCTCCCCGCTGGGTCAGGTCGCGGGCGAGCTCGATCATTGGGTCCACCATCGGGCCGTGGTTGGCGGCGACGAGCAGCACGGTGGTCCCGGCGTCCACCACGGCGATCGGCCCGTGTCGCAGATCCGCGTAGGACAGCCCGCGGACGGGCTCCAGGCAGGTCTCCTCCAGCTTCAGTGCCAGCTCCAGTGCCGTGCCGTACACGACCCCGCGGCCGCTCACGAGCAGGTGGGGTGACCGGGCGAGCAGGGCGATCGCGTCGTCGACCCCGTGGCGAGCGGCCACGAGCCCGGCGACCTCCGTCGGGACGCGCGCGAGCTCGTCGCCGAGCGAAGGCCCCGCTGGCCCGAGGGCGTCCACGAGGACCGCGACCGCCAGCAGTTGCGCGGTGTAGGTCTTGGTGGCCGGGACGGCGAGCTCGGGGCCCGCCTCGGTCACGAGCGCGATGTCAGCACCCTCGGACAACGGGCTGGCGGAGTCGTTGGTGATCGCGACCGTCACCGCACCGGCCTCGCGGGCCCAGGTCTGCACCGCCACGATCTCCTCGGTGGCGCCGGACTGGGACAGGCTGACGACGGCGGTGTCAGACAGGTCACGCTGGACGGCGTAGTGCGTGGCGAGGCTGGGCGCCGCGAGCGCAGCACCGCGCCCGGCGTGGACCTCGACGAGGTAGCGGCCGTAGACCGCGGCGTTGTCGGAGGTGCCGCGGGCCGCGAACAGCACGTGACGGCGGTCACTGAGCAGGCGAGCGAGCTCCGGCTGGAGCGGCAGCAGCTGTTCCAGCGTCCGCGCCAGTGCCTCGGGCTGTTCACCGATCTCGCGCAGCATGTCGGTCGTCATGTCGAGGTCCAGACGTCGGGGAGGGTCACGAGGTCACAAGGTCACGGTCGGCAGGTGCTCGGCGCCGGCGACGACGCCCCCGGCGACCCAGCTGGCGCGCGTGGACCAGTCCTCGTCCAGCCACACGAGGTCCGCCGCAGCGCCCGCAGCGAGCCGGCCGAGGTCCGGTGCGCCGAGCGCGTCGGCGGGCACCCTGGTCGCCGCGGTCAGGGCGATGGCGGGGTCGATCCCGCAGGCGATCGTGTTGGCGACCGCCGCATCGAGTCGCAGGGCGGAGCCCGCCAGGGTCCCGTCGGATCGCACCGGTGCCGCCCCGATCCGAACCTCGGTGGGCTGCCCACCGAGGGCGTAGGTGCCGGGGGGCATGCCGAGCGCGGCGATGGCGTCGCTGACCAGCATGATCCGGCCAGCCGCCGCGGCGAAGGCGAGCCGAACCGCGGTCGGCGCCACGTGCTCGAGGTCCACGATCAACCCGCAGGTCAGCCGCGGATCGGACAGTGCCACCCCGACCACGCCGGGGTCGCGGTGCCCGAGCGGGCGCTGGGCGTTGTACAGGTGGGTGACGAGGCTGGCACCGGCGTCCACCGCTGCGATGGCCTGGGCATCGTCGGCGTCGCTGTGCCCGATGGCGACGCGCACCCCGGCGTCGACCAGCTGGCGGATGGCATCGAGCGACCCGTCCCGCTCCGGCGCGAGGGTGACGTAGAGCAGGGCGTCCCCGCCGGCGTCCAGGAGCGTCGCGACCACCTCGGGCGAGGGATCGGCGAGGTGCAGGGGGTTGTGGGCACCACGCCGTGCGGCGGCGAGGAAGGGCCCCTCGACGTGGATCCCGAGGACCCTGGCACCCGGCGCCGGCGCCTGCGGTCGCGTCCCGGCCCGCCCCGCCGCGGCGGCCCGGCCAGCCACACCACCGACCGGTGACGCCCCGCCCAGCTCCGCGCCGCGGTCGGGGACGCCGGCCCGGCCCCGCGCCCGCTGCAGTGCCGCGGTCAGGACCGGGACGGGTGCGGTGATGAAGGTCGGGACGAAGGCGGTGACCCCGGTGCGTGCGAGCTCGGCCCGGACCTGGTCCCACGCGGCATCGTCGGCGTCGACCAGGTCGATCCCGAACGCACCGTTGACCTGGGCGTCCACCAGCCCCGGCGCCAGGACCCCTTCATCGAGGTGACGGGTCGGCGCGGCCGGAGGGCGACCGACGCCGACCTCGACGACCCGGCCGCCCGCCAGGGCGACCCATGCGTCAGACACCAACCGGTCATCCAGCAGCGTGCGCGGCGCCACGAGGACCTCCACCCCGAGGAGTCGGCGCGGTCGGCGCGGCCCATTCGACGTCGTCATCGTGGCTCCCGGACCGGGAGCCGGCCCGGTGCCACCGCGGCGCCGGTGAGCACCGCCGCCATGGCCTCACTGGATGGTCGATGGATCCCGTAGCTGAGCAGGACCGTGCCGAGGTCCTGCACCTCGGCGAGGTCGGCCGGCGAGCGCTGCACGACCACGATGGTCGGAACACCGCGGCCGAGAACGGCACGCACCAGGGCCCGCTGCGCGGGATCGATCGCCGCGGCGGTGACGCCCAGCACGACCCGGTCGGCCGTCTCCACCCGCGCCAGGACCTCCGCCACGTCCGCCGCTGACGGTGGGTCGGGATGGACCACGACCTCGACACCGCCCGCAGCCTCGCTTGGCTCGGCCGACCCGGCCAACTCCGCCGCAGCGCCGTCCAGCGGCGGGGAGGGCTCCTGCCACCGCTCCCGTAGCGCCTGCCCGAGGGTGGGTGCCACCTCGGTGCTCGTGTCGGCGGGGGTGAGGTCGCGGGGCCGGGGCTCGATGACCAGCACGCGGTCCCGGCGCGACAGGGGCAGGAGGCCGTCCACGTCCCGAACCAGGGTGACCGCGCGGCGGGCGAGCGTGTCGGCGAGCGCATGGTGAGCGGCCTCGTCGACCGGTGGGAGCGTCGCACCAGGCTGGGAGAACGAGCGCCGCAGCGCATCGACGCGAGCGGTCGAGACGGCCAGGGCAGCCGGGTCGAGCAGCCCCCGGCGCAGCGCGGACCGGAGACCGTCGCGCACGCGGGTCATGGCGTGCGGGTCCGGTGCCGCGAGCAGCAGGTCGACGCCTGCCCGCAGGGCCGCGATCGCATCGAGCACCTGACCGACCAGGTCCTGTTGCAGCGCATGCATGTCGAGCGCGTCGGTGATCGCGACCCCGGTGAAGGCGAGCTCGTCACGGAGCAGGTCGGTCATCACCTCGCGCGCGAGCGAGGCCGGCAGGTCGACGCGGCCCGTCAGCGCCGGGACCGCCACGTGCGCCGACATGACCAGCCGCGGTCCGGCGGCCAGCGCTGCGCGGAACACGGCCAGCTCCCGGTCGTGGAGCGTCGGGGCGTCGACCGGCAGGATCCCGAGTTCGTGGTGGGAGTCGACCGGCACCGCGCCGAGCCCCGGCAGGTGCTTGAGGGTCGCCGCGACACCGGACCGCTGCAGACCACGCACGAACGCGGCGGCCAGCGCGCCGGCAGCGACCGGGTCGTCCCCGAAGCTGCGCAGTCCGAGCGAGGGGTTCCGTGGCTCGGTGGCCAGGTCGCACACCGGGGCGTAGACCACGTTGATACCGACCGCTGCGGCTTCCGCCCCGATCGCTGCGCCCACCTCCTCGGCGAGGTCGAGGTCCCCCGCCGCCCCGAGTGCGAGGTTGCCGGCGAAGGGGGTCGTCTCCGGGCCGAGACCGAGGAACTGCCCGCCCTCCTGGTCGATCGCGACGATCAGCGGTGGTGCGCCGGCGGGCCGGGCGGCCTGGAGTTCCGCCACGAGGTCGCGGACCTGCGCCAGCGATGCGACGTTGCTCGCGCGGAACAGCGTGACGCCGGGCACCCCACCGGCGGTGATCTCGGCCAGGAGGGCCGATGACGGATGCAGCCCTTCGAAGGCCCGCAGCAGGTGCCCATCGGTCGGGTGGGTCGGGGCCGAACCGCTCACCCCTTGACCCCGCCGGTCAGCAGCCCGCGCACGAAGTGACGCTGCATCGCGAGGAAGACCACCAGCGGGACGACCATGGACACGAAGGCGCCGGCGGTGAGCAGGTGCCAGGATTCGCCGCGGGTGCCGACGAGTTGCTGCAGCTGCGCCGTGAGCACGGCGACGTCGGACGAGGTCCCCAGGAACACGAAGGCGACCAGGAAGTCGTTCCACACCCAGAGGAACTGGAAGATCGCGAAGGCGGCGAGGACCGGCGCCGCGAGCGGGAGGACCAGGCGAGTGAAGGCGGCGAAGTGGCTCGCCCCGTCGACGTAGGCCGATTCCAGGATCTCCTTGGGCAGATCGGCGATGTAGTTGTACAGCAGGAACACCGCCATCGGCAGCCCGAACCCGGTGTGCGCGAGCCAGGTCCCGAGGTAGGTGCCCGTCAGGTCCCAACGCACGTACAGCTCCAGCAGCGGGACCAGCGTCATCTGCAGCGGGACCACCAGCAAGCCCACCACCAGCGCGAACAGCGGCTTGCGGCCGGGGAAGTCGATCCACGCGAAGGCGTAGGCGGCGAAGGCGGCGAGGCTGATGGGGATCACCGTCGCCGGGATCGCGATGACCACGGAGTTGACGAACGCATCGAACATCCCCCGATCGCCGAGCACCGCGATGTAGTTGTCCAGGGTCCACTGGGTGATCTCGAAGGGGTGCGCGAACACCGTCCACCAGCCCGACGTGGCGATCGCCCCCGGCGGTCGGAACGAGCTGATGAGCAAGCCGACGGTGGGCAGGGACCACACGACGACGATCACCACGACCACGGCGCGGACCAACAGCGACCGCTGCCCCGGCTCCCGGTTCGGGCCATCGGCGCCGCGGGAGCGCCACGCCATCCGGCGCGGGGCGCGCATGGCACCCCGTTGGGTCGGGGCCGACTGCTCGACGGTGCTCGGTGCCGTCACGCTCATGTCAGGGCCCTCCTGCTCGGTGCGGACGCGAGGCTCATCATGCTCCGACCCCCTGCCGGTTCATGTTCCGGATGTTGACGACCATGACGGGGATCACGACCAGCAGCAGCAGCACCGCCAAGGCGCTGGCGCGGCCGAAGTTCTGGAACTGGAACATCTCCTTGAACATGCGCGTAGCCACGACCTCGGTGTCGAAGTTGCCGCCCCGGCCCATGACCCACACGATGTCGAAGACCTTCAGGATCGCGATGAAGATCGCCGTCGCGACGGTCAGGATCGTGCCGCGGATCATCGGCAGGATGATCCGCAGGAAGACCACGAACTCGCCGGCGCCGTCGAGCCGGGCGGCTTCGATGACCTCGCTGGGCACGGACTTGATCGCCGCGGAGAAGATCACCATCGCGAACCCGGTCTGCAGCCAGATCATCACCACGATCAGGGCGAAGGTGTTCAGTGGGCTCAGCGAGAGGATTGGGACGGGCTCGAAGCCGAACCCGGTGATGATGGCGTTGATCAGCCCCGTCTGCGGCTGCCCTTCAGGCTGCCACGCGTACACGAACCTCCAGATGACGCTCGCGCCCACGAACGAGATGGACAGGGGCAGGAAGATGAAGCTCTTGGCCAGAGCTTCGCGCTTCACACGGTCCACCAGCGCCGCGAACCCCACACCGATCAACACGCTGCCGGTGGTACCGAACACCAACCACAGCACGTTGTTGCGGAACGCCAGGAGCATCGACGGATCGGTGAGCGCGAACTGGTAGTGCGACAGGGTGAACCCACCGTCGTTGTCGGTGAAGCTCCGGTAGATCGTGCCGAGCATCGGCAGCAGGAGGTACAGGAAGATCAGTCCGATGCCGGGGCCGACGAACAGCCATGGCCGGATCTTCTCCCGGGTCCGCAGTCCGAAGGTGGCGTCGATGGCACGGTTGGCCGCGACGAACAGCGCCCACACCCCGCCCACGCCGACCACCAGCGCGACGGCGGCCGAGCCGAGCTTCCTCGACACCGGGGTCAGGCCGCGCTGCTCGATCGCCGCGGCCGAGCCGTCGGCGCCGACGAAGCGGAGGAGCCCGGCCACCACCCGGTCGAAGGCGGCTGGATCGGCCAGGAAGCCGACGCTCCACCACAGCACGGCGACGATCGCGAGCAGCACCCCGATCGCAGCGACGGAGCGACCGGGTCTGGGGGTCGTCCGCTGCGTGGATTCGGCCCGGGTCTCGACGGGCATGGGATGGTCTCCTTGCCGATGTGCGGGGGCGTCGGGGCGGTCGGGATCAGGGGTCCGGGGTCAGGTGCTGGGGTCGTCGGGTACCGGGGTGCCGGTGTCGTCGGGTGCCGGGGCGGCGGAGTGGCCGGTGGTGTGGCCACCGGCCGCACCACCGCCCCGGGTGGGCCCGAGGACCCCGGACCGGCGAGATGCCGACCGAGGCGCCCGGGAAGCGTGACGTGACCTACTCCTCACCCTCCCAGTCGACCTCGTCGAGGCCTGCGAGGATGTCGGAGGTGTTGTCACCCTCGGCCCGGATCCAGTCGACCATGGCTGAGTTGAAGGCGGAGCCGACCGGTGCGGGCATGCCATCGGACGCGTCATCACGCAGGACGCTCGCGGCGGCCAGGATGTCCGCAGCGGTCCGGGACGAGTAGTCCTGGTACCAGTCGTCGGGCACCCGCTGGTTCGGGGAGATGAACCCGCCTGCGGCGATCATCGGCTCGACCGCCGAGGTGGTCGCCAGGTACTCCATCAGGGCTCGGACCTCGTCGCGGTCCTCGAACATCACGAACTGGTCCGCGGCGCCGAGGACCGGGGTCCCGAACTCCTCGTCGATCGGAGGCAGCACGAAGAACCTGGCATCGGTGCCGGGCTGCAACCGCTCGGCATCGGTGTCGTCAGCGGAGGCGTTCGGGTCCGCGAGGAAGAAGTC
>PWEU01000359.1 GCA_003554005.1 Nitriliruptoraceae bacterium | reverse complement strand
TCGCATGCTGCAGGCCCGGCAGGGCTGACCATGCTCGCGTCACCCTCGACCTGCTCGGGATCGGTGCCAGGTCAGGCAGCTCGACAGCCGAGGCCCTCCATCGCGGTGACCGCCAGCGCACCGCTGCGCTCGTCGACGTCTCGCACCAAGGGCACCAGCACCTCGAGACCGGCGATCAGCGCAGCTGTGGGAACGCCGCGGGCGAGCAGGAGCGCCTCCAGCCAGGCGGTGAACTCTGTGAACACCTCGTCGTCGTCAACCAGCCGCGAGGCAGCCAGGAACCGCACGATGTAGACCAGGTCCTCGTAGGTGCGTGCCCGTTGCCGTGGGTCGTAGTCCGCCATCGGGGGGAACCGCTCCGCGAGCTGCCCGTAGGCGAGACCGCCCAGCTCGGGTGCGTGGCCATCGAGGACACCCGCAGCCAGCTCGGGTTCGGCCGGTCTGGGATCGACCTCGGGCGGGTACCGACGCCAGGAACGCAACAGGTTCGCGGCGCTCGTGACATCAGCGGCCCAGGCATCGGCACCGAGGGCGACGGCCCGAGCGGGGTTCAGTGCCCGGCCGCCGGCCAGCACCGGCACCCCATGCCGATGCGCCGCGTCAGCCAACCCGGCCACGCCGGCGTAGGACAAGGCGAGGTTGCAGGTGACCAGGAGCGCATCGGGTCGCCGGCGCTCGATCAACCTCGACACGTCCTCCGCGGGGCTCGACGCACCGAGGTAGATGACCCCCTGGCCGTCGGCACGGAGCGCTTCCGCGAACAGTTGGGCCGGCAGGGAGTGCCAGTCCCCCTCGGCGCAGGCGAGGATGACCGACCCCTTCGCCGGCTGGTGCGGCACCTTGGCTGCCAAGGCCCCCAGCGTCGCCTGGGACACCCCCGTGACCAGATGTTCGTCCGCGACCCCGATCTCGGCCCGGTGCCAGCGAGCGCCGACCTCGCGCTGGACCGCACCCAGAAGGTCGGTGATCAGCACCGGGAGAGGGAAGCCCTGATCGAGCAGATCGAGGGTCAACCGGGTCGCCTGGGCTGGCTCACCGGACAACGCCAGCTCCAGGAACGAGTCACCGGTGCGGGGCGGCAACTGGACGGGCATGGTGCGCGCTCCTCATCGAGACGTCCGGATCATGGCTACGTCCGGGTCATCGCGACGACCGGGTCAACGGGACGTCCGGGTCATCGAAACGTCCGGGTCAACGGGATGTCCGGGTCTGGAACGGACAGCATGCGCCTCGTGCCGGACGAGGGCAACCCCGCGGTGCGGACAGGCGGGGTTCGATGCCGGATCGGAGGGCGGCCAGCACCGGTGCGCACGGGACACCGAAGGTGCCGGCCGGGATGCGGTCAACCCCGGCTCGGTGATCACTCGGCGGCGACCACGTGGCAGCTGAGGGACGGAGCGAGGTCCGCCACCTCGACGTCCACCACCGACGACCGGCGGTCCGGCGCGCCGGTGTTCGGGCGGCGCGGCGGCTCGTCGCCGCTGACCGGCCGGACACCGACGCCGTGGACATCGTTGCGCAGGACGCCGTCACTGCCCCGAACAGGATCGGGCGCGATCACCTCGAGCACCTCCCGCGTCGCGGCATCGAGCACCGCGATCCCCGGCGTGTCGCCTGCGGCGGCATGCACCCCACCGGAGCGCGGGACCGGTCCCCGCTGGGTGACGTAGACCCGGCTGCCGTCGGGAGAGAAGTCGAGGATGTCGGGGGTGTCACCGACGCGTTCGATCTCCTCGATGATCCGGAACGAGCGGGCATCGATGACCAACCCGTCGTCCGAGATGCGGTTCACCGCCCACAGGTGGCGGCCGTCAGGGGCGAAGCGGACCCCGTGGGCGTCGAAGCCCCGCGCCGACTCGGTGCGCAGGAGCTGCTTGGTGCGCGCGTTGAACACGTGCCACTCGCCCTCGGTGTCCTCTCCGGCACCGACCTGCCCGCTCCAGTTGGCGACCACCCGGGTGCCCTGGCGGTTGACCCCCACGCCGCAGTTCGCCCTGACCACCTCGGGATCCCAGGCGGCGGTGACCTCGGCGGCCTCCAGGTCCAGCACGAACAGACCGCCGGTGTTCCAACCGGGTCCCAGGGTGACCCAGGCCTCACGGCTGTCGGGGGTGAACTGGTGGCAGACCGGCTGGAAGCCGGGGAACTCCCAGCCCCGCTGGCGGGCGAAGGGCTCCAGCACCTCACGCACGTCCACGGTGCGGCCGATCGCGAAGACGGGCTCGTCAGCGTCGAGGTCGAGGGGGATCTCCACGAGCTCACCGGATCCGATCACGGCGACCCACACCGCCGAGTCGTCGGGGGTGACGGCAGCCATGTGGGAGGCGGGTCCGGTCTCCAGGACCGCCACGACCTCCTTCTCCCGGGCGTCGATGACGATCGTGGACCTGCCGGCCGTCGCCGCGACGAAGGCGTAGCGGTCCTGCGAGTCGAACTCGATCATGTGGGGCACGACCGAGGTGACCCCGTCGGGGACCTCGAATCCAGCCTCGCGGAGGCTGTCCGCGCGTAGGTCGATCGTCGCGGATCGGTCGATGTCGAGGCCGTCGCGGCTGTCGAGCACGTGGATCAGGTCGGTGCCCTGATCGAGCATCCAGACCTCGTGGTCCACGGCCCGGGCGAGACCAGGTGGCGTGCCCAGCGGCCCCCCGCCCGTGCCCCACGCCTCGGAGACGGGGAGGACGGCGATCAGGAGCGCGGCGAGCAGCACCAGGAGCACCCGGACACGGGGGACGGACATGGTCACGATGGACCTCCAGGCGGCTACGGACCGCAGGTGCGGGGACGGTGCGGGCCGCGGAAGCTATGGAGCGGAGCTCACTGCACCCACCGTGGAGAGTGGGAACCGTTGGAACACCCCTGGACCACCTTCCCGGCTCGGTGAACAGCGGGCGACACTGGGCGTGGTCGACGGGCCGGACGCATACCGTTGGGTCTCGAGGAGCTGCCGAGACCCGGGAGCACCCCGGCTCGTCGAGCTCGGACCACCCACACCCGGAGGCGACCATGCGCGCGATCGGCAACCTGCTGTGGCTGGTGTTCAGCGGGATCGAGATGGCCATCGCCTACGTGTTCGCGGGGCTGCTGTCGATCCTGCTCATCGTCACGATCCCCTTCGCGGTGCCGGCCTTCCGGCTCGCGGGCTACACCCTGTGGCCCTTCGGGCGGGTCGTGGTCCGACGCCCCGACGCAGGAGCGGGCTCGCTGGTCGGCAACGTGCTGTGGTTCCTGGTCGCGGGCTGGTGGCTGGCCCTGCTCCACGTGGTCTTCGGACTCCTGCTCGCCCTCACCATCATCGGCATCCCGTTCACCATCGCGCACTTCAAGCTCGCGGGGCTCGCGCTCACGCCCTACGGCAAGGACGTCGTCGAGGCCCGGTTCGCTCACCAGCACGACGTCGTGGTCGCGGCCCCACAGCCTCTCGGAGCCGGCTCGGACCCACGCTGACCCTCAGCGGCCCCACCCCCACGGCTGGGCCGCGCACCCGGCCGACGAGGTGTCGTCGGGGCGACCGGGGATCATGGCGACAGGGCGGCGCACCGTGCCTGCCACAGGCGGGCGAGCCCGAGCGACCCTTCGTTGTGCCGGTCGGCGTCGGCGCTGTCGAACGCATCCAACAGCTGCGCCGCTTCGGGGGCTCGTGGACGCCGCGGCGCCAGCGTGGCCGGTACGGACCGGGGCACCGCACGCAGCACGAACGGCCCACGCGTCTGCCCTTCCCCCGCGGGGCGGAGCCCGTAGCGCTCGACCACGGCGGGCAGCGTCTCCGCGGCCACGTAGGCATCCAGCGTGAGCGAGAGTCCAGCCCCCGAGGGCACGACCCGCGGGTCCTCGAGTAACCGCCGCCAGGTGCCGGTCGTCAGGCCCAGGTCCTGCGGGCGGGCCCGAACCCTGAGACGCGCTGCCAGTTCCGCGGCGTTGCCCCGGCACAGCTGCTCCCGGAGCCGCCCCACACGCGCGGTCGCCACCGAGCCCGGCGAGCGGCCGGACAGCACAGCGATGAGCTGCCAGGCGGTGGTCGGGGCGAGCGGCCGTCCCACCGGACGCGGTGCGCGGGCCAGCAGTTCCACCTGGCGCCTCGACACCACGAACATCCGCCCGATCCGCTCGGCGTCGAGCTCTCCCGCTGCGATGAGATCGCGCACCGCCTGCGGAGTGACACCCAGGATCCCTGCCGACTCCGTGACGGAGAGTACCGCGCGTTCCCGTAATACCTCGTTCATACCAAGTATTATGACACCTCGGCCGCTGCCCTGCGACGAGCACGGGTCCCGCCCTACCGCGACCACCGCTCGAGCCAACGGAGCACCCCACGCAGGCCGTCACGCCACCGGGTCCGAACCACGCGCGCCCAACACCGCCGCACCACGGCGTCCCACCACGGCGCCGCACCACGGCGTCGTGAACCGAGGAGTTGCTGCGATGACCGACCACGCCGCCCGAACCGATGCGGCACCGTCCCCACCCGCACCGGGTGGCCGGCCACGGCGACTGGGGCTGCTCCTCGGCGGCCTCCTCATCGTCGGAGCGCTCGCCCTCGTGGTCACCTGGTACCTGGGGAGGGACACCCCGGCCGCCGTCGACACGGAGGCAGC
This sequence comes from Nitriliruptoraceae bacterium, assembly GCA_003554005.1. Classification (GTDB taxonomy): domain Bacteria; phylum Actinomycetota; class Nitriliruptoria; order Nitriliruptorales; family Nitriliruptoraceae; genus T1Sed10-7. Next base: position 3,284 of record PWEU01000359.1, on the reverse strand, counting down.
GGTCGACGCGGCCACCCCCGCGGACGATGCCCTCGGCGGGGAGGGCAGCGGGGACGCAGATCCGGATGAGGGCGCGGCCGACGACACCGACGCTGGACCGCTGGCCACCGACTGGGTCGTGGACACCGACCTCGTCACCTTCGACTTCGACGACGGCACCGGCACCTTCCTCGGGTTCCGGATCGACGAGGAGCTGACCACCGTCGGCGCCACCACCGCGGTCGGTCGCACTCCCGAGGTCGAGGGCACGCTCCGCCTCGACGGTTCGGTCCTGACCCAGGTGACCGTCACCGGCGACCTCACCGCCCTGACCACCGACATCCGGCGGCGGGACGGTCGCGCCCAGCGCGCCATGAACACCGGCACCCACCCCACCTCCACCTTCGAGTTGACGGAGCCGATCGACCTCGGGACCGAACCGGTCCCCGACGACCGCCTCGAGATCGACGCGGCCGGTGAGCTCACCCTGAACGGTGTGACCCAGCCGGTCACGGCCACGATCGAAGGCATCCTGCTCGGCGCCGGGGCCCGGCTGCTGGTCACCGGCAGCTTCGAGGTGCGGCTCGCCGACCACGACCTGGAGGCACCGTCAGCGCCGATCGTGGTCAGCGTCGCCGACACCGCCACGATCGAGTTCCAGCTCTACCTCACCCCCGCCTGAGCGCCGGACCTGCGATCGGCGCGTCGCCCAGCGACCGGTCGAGTCGAACCGTCATCCCCCGGCGGCACCCACACCTGTGGTCCAGCAGCAGCCGGGCCTTCGACCTGCGCGCTGCGGAACCCGGCCGTCTCACCCCGCCTGGGTGAAGCGATCGTCAGCGAGGTCCTACAGTCTCCCCGGCACGACAGCCCTGCCCACACACGGAGAGGTTCGCTCCCATGTCCGCACCCGTCCAGCTCATCGTCGCCGCGTTCAACGATGCCGAAGAAGCCGGTCGCCTGCTCGACGATCTCAAGCTCGGCCGCCGCGTCGGCTTGATCGGGATCGTCGACGCCGCCGCCGTGGTCAAGGACAGCGACGGCAAGCTCAAGATCACCAACGCCAAGCATCGAGGTCGCCGCGGCTTCTTCACCGGCGGCGCGATCGGGGGGACACTCGCGCTGCTCGCCGGTCCGCTGGGCTGGGCCACCGCCGCCGGTGGCGGGGTCATCGGCGCCCTGATCGGCAAGGTCAAGAACGTGCCGTTCAAGGCCAACGTCGAGGACCTCGCCGAGTCGCTCAGCCCCGACTCGTCCCTCCTGGTCGCGCTGGTCGAGCACCGCTGGGTGGAGCTGATCGAGTCCATGGTCGCCGAGCTCGGCGCCGCGGTGGTGCGCGAGGAACTGAAGGCCGACATCGCAGACCAGCTCGACGCCGGCGGGAACATCGCCTTCACCTTCGGCGCCAGCGACCACGGCGTCGCCGGCGGCCGGATAGCCGGAGCCGCCGACGGCAGCGCCCAGATGTCCGGGTTCCTGGCCAGCGACGACGGCATCCTGCTCACCGAGGCGGAGCTGACCGCCGAGGAGCTGCCCGAGGTCGAGCTCCCCGAGGCCGCATCCGATGACGTCACCGACCGGGACGCCTGAGCGAGCGATCCCTCCCGTCCCACCCCGCCGGTGCGGGGTGGGACGCTCTCGTTGGACGCCACCTGTCCGGCCCCCGGCCGAAGGAACCCGAACCTGACGTCGATGTCAGGTCTAGGATGGGGCCCCCCGGGGCCGCACCTCCCGGGACGAGCCGCCGTCGGCACGGGACCGCACGCCACCGACGACGCCCGCGGGCCGCACCCCGCGTCGATCGAGGAGCCGACCGTGTTCGACCGCATCGCCATCGTGAACCGTGGCGAGCCGGCGATGCGGTTGATCCACACCGTGCGGTCGCTGCGGGAGGCCGACGGCACCGGCCCGCACACCGTCGCGCTCCACACCCATGCCGAGCGGGGCGCGATGTTCGTCCGGGAGGCGGACGACGCGACCCGCATCGGGCCGGGCCCCGGGGAGCCCACCTGGGCACGATCGCCGTACCTCGACCACGACGAGCTGGGCCGCGCGCTCGTCGAGGCCCGCGCCGACGCCGCCTGGGTCGGCTGGGGCTTCGTCGCCGAGCACGCCGGCTTCGCCGACCTGTGCGAGCGGATCGGCGTCACCTTCGTCGGCCCGACCGGCGACACCATGCGAGCGTTGGGTGACAAGATCGGTGCGAAGCACCTGGCGGAGGCTGCGGGGGTACCGGTGGCGCCCTGGAGCAACGGCCCGGTCGACCACCTCGACGCCGTCCGGGAGCACGCCGCCCGCATCGGGACCCCCCTGGTGGTGAAGGCCACCGCGGGCGGTGGCGGCCGGGGGATCCGGGTGTGCCGCGACCTCGCCGAGATCGAGCAGGCGTTCACCCGTGCGCGCGCCGAAGCGGCCGCCGCCTTCGGCGACGACACCGTCTTCCTCGAGAAGATGCTGACCGAGGCCCGCCACGTCGAGGTCCAGATCCTGGCCGACGGGCAGGGACGGGTGTGGGCGGTCGGGACCCGGGACTGCTCGCTGCAGCGCCGCAACCAGAAGGTCGTCGAGGAGTCCGCGTCCACCGCCCTCAGCCCCGAGCAGGACACCGAGCTCCACCGCGCAGCGGCGGACCTGGCCCGGGCGGCGGACTACCGCGGCGCGGGCACGGTCGAGTTCCTGCACCAGCCGTCGACCGGCCTGACCGCCTTCCTCGAGGTCAACACCCGGCTGCAGGTCGAGCACCCCGTCACGGAGCTGACCACAGGGCTGGATCTGGTGGAGTGGCAGCTCAGGATCGCCGCCGGCGAGCGCCTGCCCACCGAGCAACCGCCGGTCACCGCCGGTCACGCGGTCGAGGTCCGCCTCAACGCCGAGGACCCCGAGCGCGGTTTCGCGCCGGCCGCCGGGCGCATCGAGTTGCTGGACCTCCCGGCGGGGCCGGGTATCCGCGTCGACACCGGGGTCGCGGAGGGCGACCAGATCCCGCCCGAGTACGACTCGATGGTGGCCAAGATCCTCGCCCACGGCCCCGACCGCGACACCGCGATGCGGCGGCTGCGGCGGGCGCTCGGGCAGACCACCGTGCTGGTCGAGGGCGGCACGACCAACCGCGCCTTCCTGCTCGACCTCCTCCACGACGCGGACGTCCTCGCCGGTCGCATCGACACCGCCTGGCTCGACCGGCGCACCGCCGACGGCTACCGGTTCGACACCCGGGGTGATGTGGCGATGGTGGCCGCCGCGATCGACGCCTACGACGAGGCCTCGACCTACGACCGCACCCGCTTCTACGCCTCGGCCGCCCG
>PWEU01000152.1 GCA_003554005.1 Nitriliruptoraceae bacterium | reverse complement strand
GTGCAGCAGGTGCTCGCGGACTGGGACCTGCAGGACGATGCGGACGCCGCCGGCGCCGCCGCGTTCAACGCGACCTGGCGCCACCTCCTCGAGATCACCTACCACGACCTCCTGCCGGAGTGGGCCTGGCCCACGGGCTCGGGGCGCTGGTGGGAGATGGTGCACGGCCTGCTGGACGAACCGGACTCACCGTGGTGGGAGGCCCCAGGTGAGCCGGACCTGCTCGGACGGGACGACGTGCTCCATGCGGCGATGGCCCGCGCCCACGACGAGATGGCGGCCACCTTCTCCGACGACCCCGCGGACTGGCGGTGGGGTGAGCTGCACACCCTGACACTGACCCACAGCCCCTTCGGCGAGTCCGGCATCGCGCCGCTCGAGCGGCTGTTCAACCGGGGACCGCTGGAGGTCGGGGGCGGCTCGGACATCGTCAACGCGACCGGGTGGACCGCGAGCCAGGGCTACGAGGTCAACTGGGTGCCCAGCATGCGGATGATCGTGGACCTGGGCGACCTGGATGACGGCAGGTGGATCCACCTGACCGGCCAGTCAGGCCGACCATTCCATCGCCACTACACCGACCAGGCCGAACCCTGGCGCGACGGGCAGACCATCCCGCTCACGTTCTCGCTTGCGGCCACCCGCGAGAACGCGGTCGACCAGCTGACCCTGACCGCACGCTGACCACGGCACCGGCGGTCCCACCACCGGCCCTCCGGCGACCGCGGCGGGGTCCGGTGCCCGGCACGGTCACAGGGCACGGCGCATCACGGTGTCCCGGGCGCGGGTCCTGACCGGCTCGAAGCCACGGGCGTCGTACATCGAGCGGTGGCCTCGGAAGCTCCCGCCCTCGTCGTCCGGCACCTCGGTGAAGGGGTAGGCCTCGATCCAGCCGGCCCCGCGACCGGCGGCGTCGGCGAGGACCCGGTCGAGCAGGGCGGCGGCGAGCCCGTGCCGGCGGTAGGGCGGCGCGATGATGAAGCAGGAGATGCCGACCACCTCGGTGCCTGGCGGATCGTCGTCCGCGTCCGGGTGCAGCGTGTAGTCGGCGCGCCAGGAGGCGTTGACCCAGCCGGCCGGGCGGTCGTCGACGTAGGCCAGGTACCCGAAGGAGCTGCCGCCGCGCAGCCGTCGGAGCATCGCCTCGCGGTTGTCCCGCCAGTGCGGCACGTCGGCCTCCGGCGGTGCGTCCGCCACGGCCACATGTGGCTCCAGGCAGTAACAGGCGGCCCACTCCGGCCGCCCGACGAAGGCGTCGTGGTCGAACAGCGCCGCCCAGTCGTCGAGGCGGTCCTCGCTGACGGGATGGATCACGAGCTCACCGAGCTCCGTCAGCCGCTCGGCCGGACCGGTGAGCCGCTGGGTCGCCTCGGCGTAGTTGCGGACGGCCTGATCGGGGTAGGGCCAGTCGTGGCTGCCGCGCGCATGGGCGAGGAACCGGTGGCCGAGCTCCGGCAGGTCACCAGCCTCGATCGTCGCGCCGCACTCGAAGCAGTCCAGGTACATGAGCCGCTCTCCCCTGTCGGTCACCCCCAGGACCGTACGGGGCGCGCGCGGTGGCGGCCATGGCCGCGGGGTCCACGGCCACCCCGAGGCACCGTGCGGCACCGGGGCGTGCGCGGGGGACGACCATGCCGTCGCGGAGGGCGCCTCGGACGAGGTCCGGGGCGTGACCACCTCCGCGGCGGTGGGCGGCGCTCAGCTCTCGGCGGTCCCTGGCCCGATCTCGGCGGCCACCTCGACGATCAGGTCGGCTGGGAAACCCCCACAGCGCGCGTGCTCGCGGATCGTCTCCACGTCGTCGGTCTCGTGGACGCAGTAGATCTTGTCCCCTGCGACGTAGCTGCGGATCCAGGTGTAGGGGACGCCGAGGTCGGCGACGACCTGGTTGGACGTGATCGCGACGGCGCGTAGCTGGTCCGGGCCGAGATCGCTGGCTCCCGGGATGTTCCGTTCGATGAGGAAGGTGGGCATGGCAGCTCCTGTCGTGGCGGTCCGCTGGAGGGCCGACCGGTGCTCGGGGACGTCGGCGGTTCCGACGACACGCAGCACCATCACCCGGACCCTGCTCGTCGCACATCGGGTGCCCCTCCCTACGCGGGCGCTGCGACCTCCCTATCCGCGCTGCTGGCTGACGGTGGCGAGGTCGAGCAGGCCCTGCAGGTGCGGGCCAGCGCACACCGTCGGCTCAGCCGCCGATCAGGCTCCGCTCACGCGCGACCCGCGCCGCCTCCCGCCGGTCCGCGGCGCCGAGCTTGTCGAGGATCGCCGACACGTGGTGACCGGCGGTCTTCGGGGAGATGTGCAGCCGCGCCGCGATCTGCGGGTTCGTGCACCCCTGTCCCAGCAGCTCCAGCACCTGCAGCTGCCGGTCGGTGAGCCCGCCCGGGTTCGCCACCGTCGCCTTCGACGGGCGGCGAGGCAGCTCCCGCACCCCCATCGCGCGCAGCTGCGCCGCGACCCGGTCGGCCATCGGGGCCGCCCCAAGCCCCGCGAGGATCTCGAACGCACGCAGCAGTTCCTGCGGGTCGTCCCCGTCGGCCAGCGCGACCGCCGCCTCGTAGGGACAGCCGAGCTGCTCCCACGCCGCGGCGGCCGCCCGCCAGTCACCCTCGATCTGCAGCGCGAAGGGTTCAGCGGCGTCAGCGGGCGGTTCCGGCAGCTGGCCGGCCCGCCACATCCAGAACGCGAGCTCCCCGATCGCCCAGTGATGATCGAGCCGGTCCGCCAGCGCCAAGGTGTCGCCGATCAGGGCCGGAGCGTCCCCGGGCCGACCGGCCAGCCACGCCGCTTCCGCCCGCCCTGCAGCCACGGGCCACAACCGCTGGAGGTCACCGGTCCTCGACGCGAGCTCCCAGGCCTCGGCGAGGCTCGCGGGTCCCGAGGGTTCGCCCCGGCGGGTCGCGAGCCGCCCCTGCACGGTCAGCAGGACGATCCGCGTCGGCCGGTCCTCGATCGCCGCGCGTTCCAGCTGCGCCACCAGGTCGGCTGCCTCCACCCAGCGGCCCTGCTCGGCCGCGGAGCGGGCGGACCATGCGCGGGCGTAGGCCGCCTGGTAGTCGAGGTCGCGGGCCTCGGCCCACTCGATGGTCGCTGCCAGCCACCGGTCCGCGATCGCGTAGCGACGGACCTCGCCGGCACCGGAACCGAGGGTGCCCAGGATGCCGGCGACCCGTCGGTCATCCCCGGCTGCCCGCGCGGCCTCGAGCCCCCGGAGCATCGTGGCCTCGGCCTCCTCCGGGGCCGCGAACCACTGGGCGGCACCGATGGCGCCGAGCGCGGCGGTCAGCGCCTCGGTGTCGTCGTGCCGTTCCGCCAGCTCGAGCGCCCGGCTCCCCAGCTCGATCGCGCCCGGGATGTCGCGGGCCAGCATCCTGAGCGAGGCAGCCATCGCGGCGACCCGGCCGTGCGCGACGCCCGGCGGGATCGGTGCCAGCATCGCCAGGGCGTCGGCAGCCCAGCGGTGGGCGTCCTCGTTGCGCGCCAGGTTCCACGCGATCCCGGCCCGCCGCGCGGTGGCCAGCGCCGCCTCCTCCACCTCGCCGAGCTCCTGCAGCAGCGTGACCGCGGCACCGGTGGCCGCGAACGCCTCCTCGAAGCGGCCGACAGCGCTGCTGGCCCCGGCGAACCGGCCGAGCAGGTCCGCTCGCTCCCGCCCCGGCAGGAGGTGCGCGTGGCCGGCCGCGAGCCGGTGGTGCTCGTAGGCCTCACGATGGGCGCCATGTCGGGACGCCTCCTGCGCGGCCCGGGGAGCGAAGGTCAGGATGGCGTCGGGATCGTCGGCCTGCGCGGCGTGGTAGGCCAGCCGAGCCGGGCTGATCGACGATCGCTCCCGGAGCCAGCCGAGCACCGCCTCATGGCGTTGGCGACGCCGCACCGCAGAGCTCGCTCCCTCCACGGCCAGCCGCGCGATCTCATGCCGGAAGCGCACGGTCCGGCCGGTCGCGACCAGCAGGCCACGCTCGAGGCACTCCTCCAGGTCCGCGGTGCCGTGCCCCGTGACCGCGACCAGCAGCTCGATCTCCGCCTCACGGGGGACCACGGCCGCGACGTCCAGCAGGGCCCGGGCGGGGGGCGACAGCGAGCGGGCGCGCAGCAGCACCGCGTCGGCGACCGACGCGGGTACCTGCACCGTCGGCGAGGCCAGCACCTCGGTGACGAAGAACGGGTTGCCCCCGGTGACACGGTGGACGTCCCCGGCGCCGGCCCGCCCCTCTGCGAGCTGGGCGACGCCGGCCTCGGACAGCGCTCGGAGCACCAGCCGGTCCGAGGGCGCCACCGTCGCGATGTGACCCAGCACCTGACGGAGCGGATGCTCGACAGCCACCTCATCGTCCCGGTAGGTGACGATCACCAGCGCGTTCACCTCGTGGACCCGTCGTGCCAGGAAGACCAGCAGATCGCGTGTGCCCTCATCCGCCCAGTGCACGTCCTCGACCACGACGATGGTCGGCTGGAGCGGCCATCGCAGCGCCTCGAGGGCGGCGGCGAACCGCTCGTGCCGGGACGCATCGCTGGCCATGACGGCCGCCAGCTCACCGCGGGCGGTCCTCGCGATGTCGTACAGCGGGCCCAACGGCCGCGGGGTGCTCAGCGCGTCGCAGGCACCCCACCAGACGCGGGCGGCACCGGCCTGCGCGGCACAGAACGCCCGCACGAGGGTGGTCTTGCCGATCCCTGCCTCGCCGGTGACGAGCACGAACCGGCCAGCCCCCGGCCCCGTCGCCGCCAGCCGCGCTGACAGCGCGGCCATCGGCTCGTCACGCTCCACCAGGTCCACGCGGAGACCTTCACGCGCCCCTGCCTCGACGTCAAGCACGGGCCGCCTCAGCGTTGCGCCGGCATCCGGGCGACGAGGTCGACGAGCTGGTCGTGGAGGATCTCGGCCGAGGCGTCGTGGCTCCAGCCGTGACCGCAGAACAGCCGGTCGAAGCGCAGCCCAGAGCGGACGAAGCGGGCCAGCGAGTCCGTCTGGGCATCCCACGAGTACCAGCACGCCCGCCGGAAGGCCAGGAGCCGCTCGCGCGCAGGGTCCCACGCCAGCGAGTCACCGGAGAACAGCAGGTGACCGTCGACGTGCCACAGCACGCTGCCCTCGGTGTGCCCGGGGACAGGGAACCCGGTGACCCCCGCGGTCACCTCGACGGGGTCGGTGCCGCGGACCAGATCGGTGGCGTAGGGCGCGGCGCTGCGGTCGTCCTCGTGGATCCAGACCGAGGCACCGAAGCGCTCCGCGTACCGATCGGCGTCAGCGACGTCGTCGCGGTGGGTGAGGAGCACGAGATCGATGCCGCCGAGCGCTTCGATCGGGTCGAGCAGCTGCCGCGTCCACCGGGGAGCATCGACCATGAGGTTCGCTCCATCACGGACGACGAGGTAGGAGTGGGCCCCGAAGGACGACTCGGCGTTGAAGCCGAGCCGGTGGACGCCGTCGCCGAGGTCATGCGGGAACACCCCGGGGGGTGGCTGCCTGATCGTCTCGTGACCGACCGAGCGCGTCGGGCAGACCAGCACGGCCCGCCAGGCCATCGCGATCTCGTCGTCGGTCGCCGGCTGGCGGGTGAACACCGACACGCCGTCGCCGGGGTTGCGGGCGATCAGGCCAGGGGCGACCTGCCGGGCGGCGTCGCAGTCGATGCAGCGATCGTCGACGAACCACGGACCGTCGACGCCCGCGGGGTGACGCAGGTCTCGACGGGCCATCGTCAGCCACCTCCCCTGGTGCGCTCGAGCGCGTCGAGGATCGCGTCGAGCCCGAACTCGAAGGCGCTCGCCTCCCCGTCGGTCTCCTCCAGGTGGTACCTGATGTGCGCCGCGAGGTGGGGGTAGACGTCCGTGGGGAAGTCCTCGAGGTACCGGGCGCTCATCGCCGGGAGGTCCTCGGCCTGGAACGGGAAGCTGGAGAGCTGGAGGGCGTGCCCGACGATGTGGTTCTCCAGCGTGTGGAAACCGACGTCGAGGACGCCGGGTGGGAAGCCCGCCTCGTGCAGGCCACGGAGCATGCCGTCCAGATGCCGCATCCTCGCCGGGCCCACGTTCATGCGCGACGCCCACAGGATGCTGGCCCAGGGGTGGCGCAGGAGGGCGTCGTGGGCCGACACGGCCCGTCGGCGCGTCGCGGTTCGCCAGTCGAGACCGGCGTCCGGCTCCTCGATCCCACTCGCGACGAGCTCGAGCAGACCGTCGAGGAGGTCGTCCTTGTTGGCCACGTGGTTGTAGAGCGACATCGCCTCGACCTGCAGCTGGCCGGCGAGCCCCCGCATGGTCAGCGACTCGATGCCCCCAGCATCCGCGAGCGACAGCGCGGCCCGCAGGATCCGCTCGCGGCTCAGCGGGGTCCGACGCGGCTGTCCGGTCGTGCGTGTCGCCATCCCGCGCGCCTCCCTTGACGGCGATCGCCGACCAGGTTAGCTTACGTCGTAAACTTACACTGTATGTTCCAACGATGCGGACCGTCGCGGCAGCAGGGAGAGCGACCATGAAGGCCATCATCCACCGTGAGTACGGCCCCCCGCTCGACGTCCTGCGGTACGAGGACGTCGACGAGCCCCACCCGGGCGACGGCCAGGTGGCGGTCCGGGTGCGGGCAGCGGGGGTCAACGCCCTGGACTGGCACCTGGTCACCGGTGAGCCCCGGGTGATGCGCCTGGTCGGCATGGGGTTGCGCCGGCCCAAGCGCACCGGCGTCGGCCGCGACGTGGCCGGCGTCGTCGAGGCGGTCGGCCCTCGCGTGACCCGATTCCAGCCCGGCGACGAGGTGTTCGGGTGGTGCACAGGCGCGTTCGCCGAACTCGTCGTCACCGGCGAGGACAGCCTGGTCACCAAACCACCGAACGTGAGCTTCGAGCAGGCCGCGGCGGTCCCGGTCGCGGCGATCACCGCCCTGCAGGGGCTGCGCGACGAGGGCGAGGTGTCGGAGGGGGACCGGGTCCTGATCACCGGCGCGTCAGGCGGGGTGGGGACCTTCGCCGTCCAGCTCGCCAAACACCTCGGCGCCGAGGTCACGGCCGTGTGCAGCACGAGGAACCTGGAGCTGGTCCGTTCCATCGGCGCCGACCACGTCGTCGACTACACCCGGGAGGACGTCACCGCCAGCGGCGAGCGCTACGACGTGGTCCTCGACATCGCCGGTCGTCCCTCCCTACTGGGCTGCCGGCGGTCGCTGCAGCCCGGCGGCCGCCTGGTGCTGGCCGGCGGCGAGGGAGGCAGGTGGGTCGGCCCACTCCCCCGGATGGCACGGGCGTTGCTGCTCGGTCTCGTGGGCGACCGGACGGTCCGCGCCTTCGAGGCCAAGGAGACCCGGGAGGACACCCTCGCCCTCGCCGAGCTGCTCGCGGTCGGTCACCTCACCCCCATCATCGACCGCACCTACGACCTGCCTGCCGCCCCAGAGGCCGTGCGCTACCTCGAGGTGGGTCACACCCGGGGCAAGGTCGTGGTGACCGTCTAGCGACGGGAGCTACCGCCGCCGGAGCGGGTGGAGGCGACGCGCCGGGTGGCGGTAGAGCATGCGGTGGAACTCACGTGTCTCCGCCCTCGCACGCACGGGTAGCGCCACCGAAGAGATGACCTCCTCGCCGTCGAGGTCAAGGCAGCCGGCGTAGGTCGCAGCGACGCCTCCGCCGCGGGCCTCCGCGTACCAGGTTGCCGTCCAGTTGGTGGTCGATGGCGGTCGCAGCACCTGCTCGACCTCGTTGCCGTCCTCGTCCTCCACGATGTCCCACCAGGGCTGTGGTCGTGGCAGCGCGGCGCCGAACACCCACGGGGTGTCGATGGCGACGACCTCACGCTGGACGAGTGCAACGACACAGTCGAGGTGACCGCAGCCGTTCTCGTCGTAGCGCCGGAGCAGGTGCCCATCGGAGGTGAAGGCAACGACCAGTGGCCGGTCGTGAGGCCACGAGGCCGCCAACGCATCCGCGATCCGCGCGTCGATCCAACGATCGAACCGGGCCCGGGCCTGCGCCGGTGCCCACCCGGCGTCGGCGGGTGCCGGTCCTGAGGTCTCACGGAACACGCGGTGAGCGCGGGTGGGGGTGGCGAACGCCTCAGGGACGAGGTGCTCGGCGAAGCTGGCGAAGATCTCATGTCGGAGGGTGTCGTCGTCCACGGTGACTCCGCTCGATGGCCGGCCGGACGGGCTCCGACCGGATGGACAGCCACCTTCGCGCACGCCCGTGACACCTCGGGGACCGTCGTCCACAGGTAGCGCCCGCCGGCCACCACCGAGCCCGCCAGACACGACCGCTCGGCTCAGCCGCCCAACGTCTGGCCGACGGGCAGCGTCATCGGGGTCACCACCGCCGCCGCGGTCGCGACCTCGGGGTTCTGCTTGACGGCCACCACCGACCGGCCCGATCGGTACACGCGCACCGCCGACGGTTGGATCGAGCTGTCGTCGATAGGGAACACGAGTAGGTCTCCCGGCTGCGTCACGGCAGCGGCCCACTCCTCCAGCGCCTGGTCGCCGTCGAGGTGGTCGACGGCCGTCGTGACGGCGAGCCCAGCCGCCTCCAGCGTCGACGGCGCCAGGGGGCCGAGGACCAGCCCTTGACCGCGCGCGCGGGCCAGCGTGCCCGCCAACTCGAGCGCCAACCTCATGCTCGGGAGGTTGCCGGGGACGAGCTCTTCCGTGCCGGTGTACAGGACGACCCGTCCCCTGGTGGGCTCCGGGTGCAGCGCGGCGATCGCGACCGGCACCGAGGTGGCGGCCACGATCTCGCTGTAGGTCGCGCCGACCATCCACGACCGCAGGTCGTCGGGCCCGGGCCAGCCCAGCAGCAGCAGGGACGCGTCCATCTCGATCGCAGCCTCCTGCAGTCCGGCCGCCACCGAGCGGTTGACCCGGAGCATCGTCTCCGCATCCCCGCCGAGCTCACGCAGCTCACGATCGACCTCGGCACGACGCGACCGGTTCGCCGCGAGGTTCGCGGTCTGGGTCGAGGTGACCGGCACCAGGGGCTGCACGAACCCGCCGGCGGGTGTGGCGATGCTCCGTCCGAGCCGCAGCAGCTCGCGCAGCCCGTCGATCTCACCCAGGACCGGCACGAGGATCGTCTCGCCCGGCCGCCGGCGTTCCTCGACCGGCGGGGGGATCCTCGGGGCGAACCGCTTGGTGCCGACCGAGGTCACGATCAGGCTCACGGCGACGACGACCATGACCGCGTTGACGACGTCCTCGCCGTACAGGCCGACGTTGTAGCCGATGATGGTGGCCGCCAGCGTGGCGGCGGCCTGCGCCACCGACATCGAGAACAACAGGCCCACATCGGCAGGGGTGAGCCCGAAGATGCGTCCGGTGAGCCAGGCGGCGATCGCCTTGCCGGTCACCAGGGCAGCCACGAAGCCGAGCGCCAGGCGGATCGTCGCCCACTCGGACACGACGGCCGGGTCGAAGATCAGCCCGACCGAGATGAGGAACGTCGGGATGAAGAAGGCGTTGCCGAAGAAGTCGGTGACCGACATCAGCGGGCTGGCGTTCGGCACGAGACGGTTGAGTCCGACCCCGATGAAGAACGCGCCGATCAGGGGCTCGACCCCGACCAGCTCGGCGACCACGGCCGAGGAGGTCAGGCCGACGAAGAGCAGGATGTAGCGCAGGGTCCGTTCCTGACCGAGGCCGGTGAAGAACCACCGGGCGATGGCCGGGAACAGCACGAAGCAGTAGACGGCCAGCACGGCGAACCCGAGGCCGATGTTGAGCACCAGACGGGCGCCGCTCGCATCGCCGGTCTCCGCACCGACGATCAGGGCCAGCACGACCAGCGAGATGCCGTCGGTGATGGCGCTGGCCCCGACGATCGCCGCGACGGGACGGGTCTTGGTCAGCCCGTACCGCGCCACCGTCGGGTAGGCGATGAGGGTGAACGACGCCCAGAACGACCCGATCAGGATCGCGGGGCGGGGGTCGATGCCGAGGTACAGGGCCACGCCCGTCCCGAGCGCCATGGGGATCACGGCCGTGAGCAGCCCGAACCCTGCGGAGATGAGGCGGTAGCGGACGAAGGCCTCGAGGTCGAGCTGCAGGCCGGCGAGGAAGATCAGGTACAGCACGCCGATGCTGCCGACCGCCTGCAGACCGCCCAACCGTGGCAGGACGTCCAGCATGTTGGGCCCGATCACCGCACCGAAGACCAGCAGCCCGAGCAGGCCCGGCACCCGCAGGCGCTCCGCGATGAGCGGTCCGAAGAGGATGATGAGCCCGACGATGGTGAACCCGTAGGCCGGGCTCATCTGGACCGCCGCCCAGTTCATGGCATCGCCTCGAGATGGACGTGGGCGCGCGACGCCCGTGGGGGGTGGATCGCGAGGTCCGTCGACGCGACGGTGCGCGCGGAAGTGTTGCGCGTCCGGCCGGGTTGGGCGAGCAACCCGGGAGGCCGGGACGTCGGTGCCGTGCGAGGCCGCGAGCTCCCGACGCGGCGGCAGGCACCCGCCGGGGACAGCAGGTCGCCGGTCAGGCGGGATGGGGTTGGCGCACGCTGGCGTCGATCGCCACACCGGCGCCCACCGTGTCCGCCACCGGTGAACGACGCAGCGCCGCGGCCAGGAGCCCGTCGACCTGGGCCGCGTCGGCGCTCGCCGCCACCTCGACGTCGAGGTGGATGCGCGAGAACCCCGGCCGGACGCCCTCGACCCCCACGACGCCGCGGAGGTCCAGCTGCCCGTCCGCGGAGATCACCAGGTGGTCGAGGTGGACGCCCGCCATGGCCGCGCCCTCGACGAACGCCTGCGTGACGCAGGCGCTGAGCGCGGCCAGGAGCAGCTCCCCGGGTGTGGCCCCGCCATCGTCGCCACCCAACGCCTGGGGGAGGTCCGCGGGCAGCGTCGTGGCCCGCGGGATGGGTTCGCCCGCGATCCGGAACGCCGACGTGCTCGCGTCGGCGCGGTAGCTCGCGGCCCACCGCGTCTCGACCGTCGCTGTCATGGTCGCGGCGTCGGGGTGGGTGACGACGAGCTCACCGAACGCGGCGAGCCGGTGGGTGTCGATGCCGTTGCAGATCATGTCCGTGCCTCCTGGTGGTGTCGGGTCGTGCCAGCTCGCCACGGGGTCGTGCCAGCTCGCCACGGGGTCGTGCCGGGGTCGTGCCAGCCTCTCGCTGCTCGTGCCACCCTGACCGTCGGAGGCGACGCTGCCATCGGTGGCGACACCCAAACCGCCGCTCGTCGCCTCCGCGGTTCCACCCACCAGGTGGTGCGCGGGGGCCGCCATCGCGTGGTCCGCTGGCGCGCGTCGCGCCGCACACGAGTCGCTGCGGCCCGAAGATGCGCGGCACCCGCCGGACCCACCGCGACCCGGGATCCCGCATGGCCGCTGCTGTGCTCGACGAGGCCCGCCAGGCCTACGCCACCCACCGCTGGGACGTGGCGCACGAGGGCTTCGCCGCAGTCGCGGCCACCTCCGAGCTGGAGGTCGGTGACCTCGCCGCCTTCGCTGACGCCGCGTGGTGGCTCGGGCGGACGGACGAGTCGCTCGAGCTGTCAGAGCAGCTCTACCGTCGCTGCCTGCAGGGCGACCAGACCCCGGCAGCGGCCCGGCTCGCGGTCGAGATCGGCTTCCTGTGGCTGATCCGCGGCGAGCAACGCATCGGTGCCGGATGGATCAGCCGGGCGAACCGCCTGCTCGCGGAGGCGCCGGAGTGCCCGGAGCAGGGCTACCTCGGCTACCTCGCCGCCTGGGACGCCCTGACGACCGCGCGCTTCGATGACGCACAGGCCATCGCGCAGCAGATGCAGGCGCTCGCGGCCAGGTACGACGACCCGACGCTCGGCGCGATGGGGCTGGTCCTCGAAGGCCTCGCCGCCGTCAGGTCTGGTGAGGTCACGCGGGGGCTCGCCCTGTGCGATGAGGCCATGCTCCCCGTCCACGCCGGCGACGTGGTCCCGAACTGGGCCGGCAACCTCTACTGCCTGATCATGGCCCTGTGCTTCGAGCTGGCCGACATCGAGCGGGCGCGCGCCTGGACCGATGCCACCGAACGGTGGTGTGACCAGTTCAGCAACGCCGCGATGTTCACCGGCATCTGCCCGGTCCCAGTCGCCGTCGAGGTGGTGGCGGCCGGCTACTACGAGATCGGCGAACTCAGGCGGGCCCGCGGGGACGACGCCGGCGCGGAGCAGGCCTTCGCTCGGGCCCACGAGCTCGGTCGCGATCCCCAACCCGGGCTGGCCCTGCTCCGCCTGGCCCAGGGCGACGTCGGTGCGGCCCGCGCCGCGCTGCAGGCGGCCCTGGCCGCGGCCGGCCCACCGCTGACCAGGATGCCCCTGCTCACGGCGCTGGTCGAGGTCGCAGCCGCGTCCGACGACGCCGAGCTCGCGCGCTCCTCGGCGCAGGAGCTCACCCGGATCGCGACCGCGTTCGCGACCCCTGGCATCCGTGCCCGTGCGGCGAGCGCGACCGGGATCGCGCACCTGCTCGCAGGTGAGCCCGAGCAGGCCCTGGCGCCGCTGCGCGACGCCTGCCGGAGCTGGCGTGCGCTGCGCTGCCGCTGCGAGCTGGCCCGGGCCCAGAGCCGACTGGCCCGGGCCCTCGACGCGGTCGGCGATCGCGAAGCGGCCGCACGGGAACGGCAGCAGGCGCGCGCGACCTTCGAGGAACTCGGCGCCCAGGGGGACCTGGCCGCGCTCGCCGGCGACCCCGCCGCACGGCCGGCACCAGGCGGCCTGACCGACCGCGAGGTGGAGGTGCTGTGCCTGGTCGCTGACGGGGCCTCGAACGCCACGATCGCGGACCGGCTCACCATCAGCGAGCGGACCGTGGAGCGCCACGTCTCCAACATCTTCCACAAGCTGGACGTGTCGTCGCGGACGCAGGCGGCGCGGCTGGCCTTCGACCACGGGCTGGTGGGTGGAACCACGTAGCTGCCGACGCCCGGTTTGCGTGGCGCCACCGATGCCACCGCCCGGTCTCGCAGGCACGGTGGGTCCAGGTTCGGCGACAGCCGACCGCCCACCGGACGCCGGAGCCACCAGCGATGACCCACCTCACCGGTCTGACCAGCCGCACCAGCCCGCCCGGTGACGGCACCCCCTCCGGCCACCTCAGCCCCATCAGCGACGGAGCGCCACCCCCGGCTGACGCCCTGGACCCACAGGAGCTGGAGGCGTTCCTCGCGAGATTCGGCGCTGACCAGGCCGCGGCGATGCACCTGGCCACGGTGGTGCTCGGCGAGCAGCTCGGGCTGTACCGGGCGCTGGCCGCCGCCGGACCGCAGACCGGGACGGAGCTCGCCGAACGGACCGGGCTGTCCCCCCGGCTGGTCCTGGAATGGCTCCGGGCGCAGGCCGTCAGCGGCTACTGCGAGCACGACCCCACGAGCGACCGGTTCTGGCTGGATCCGGTGCAGCGGGCCTGCCTCGCCGATGACGGCGGTCCCGCGTTCGTCGCGGGTGGGGCGCCGACGGTGAGCGCGGTCCACCGGCGGATCGATCAGGTCGCCGCGGCCTTCCGGGGCGACGGCACGGTCGCCTGGGGCGATCACGACCCGGCGCTGTTCTCCGGCGTGGCCCGGGCGTTCCAGCCGGCCTTCGAGACCCACCTGCTCGCCAGCTGGATCCCCGCACTGGACGGCATCGACGCCCGGCTGCGCGCCGGCGGACGGGTCGCTGACGTCGCCTGCGGGTTCGGTGTCACCGCCGTGCTGATGGCCCAGGGCTACCCCCGCGCGACCGTGGCCGGCTTCGACCAGCATGCGCCCTCGATCGCGGCGGCCCGACAGGCCGCTGCCGAGGCCGGGGTAGCGGACCGGGTGACCTTCGAGGTGACCGACGCCGCCGCGCTCCCCGGTCACGACTACGACCTCGTCACGATGTGCAACGCGCTCCACGAGATGGGCGATCCGGTGGCGGTCTGCCGACGTGTCAGGGACGCGCTGGCCGACGGTGGACGGCTCATGCTCATCGAGCCCGTCGCCGGTGACACCCTGGCGGACAACCGCACCCCGCGGGGACGCAGCTTCCTGTCCGCCTCGACGATGATCTGCCTGCCGAGCGCCCTGTCGCAGGGCGGCGACCGCCACCTCGGCGCCCAGGCTCCGGATGCTGACTTCCGCGAGGTGGCGCTCGAGGCGGGGTTCCGTCGCTGCGACCGGGTCGCCGTGACCCCGTTGCACCGCGTCCTCCAGCTGACGCCGTGATGTCGCGAGCGCACGCCGTCCGAGGGGAGCAGCGACCATGACCGTCGTCGGCACCCTCGCCCGCCTGACCCGCTACCCGGTGAAGTCCCTGCAGGGCGAGCCTCTCGCCGCCGGCGAGCTGCGCCCGGACGGACTCGACGGCGACCGCCGCTTCGCGTTCCGCGACCTCGACACCGGCCGCATCGCCAGCGCGAAGCAGCCCCGCCCGTGGCGGGCACTGCTCGATCTGGCGGCGGCCACCGACGGTGACGACGTCGTCGTGCAGACCCCGACCGGTCAGCGGTTGCCGATCGGCGATCCGCAGCTCTGTGACGTCGTCACGGGCCTGACCGGCCGTCGCGTCGAGGTCGTCACGGCCAGCCCCGACCACCTCGGCAGCTACGACTCCACCTGGCCCGAGGTCGAGGGCGTGACCCTCGCCGGCCCACGCGAGTTCGCGATGGCGCTCCGTACCGACGCGGTCCGCTTCGTCGACGTCGCCGGGCTCCACGTCATCACCACGGCCACCCTCGCGCAGCTCGAGCAGGCGAGCCCGGGTAGCGTCGCCGACCCGCGCCGGTTCCGGCCGAACCTGGTCCTGGACACCGGGGAGGTCGCGGCGTCGTTCCTCGAGGACGCCTGGGTCGGGCAGGTGCTGCAGCTCGGCGAGCGCGCCCGCATCCGGATCACGAGCAAGGCGCCCCGCTGCGTCATGACCACCGTCGAGCAGCCCGGCCTTTGGCACGACCCCGGGATCCTGCGTGCCGCAGCGACCAACCGGCAGCGCTTCGCGGGCGTCGGCACGCTGGCGTGTGCCGGCACCTACGCCGAGGTCGTGACGCCGGGGCGTGTGAGCGTCGGCGATCGCGTCGTGGTGCCGCAGGACGCGAGGGAACGGTGACGGGCTCGGGGTCGCGCCGACGCCGGGCGGCGACAGCGTGGCCGACGTGCGTGTCGACGGCCGAAGGACCCTGACGCGCACGGCAACGCAGGGCACGATGGTGGCGGATGGTCCGTCCATCCACACCAGGTCCAGATCCCCTCGCCCGTGGGTGATGCAGCTGCGCGACGACACTGGAGTCGTCGTCGCCACCCGGTGCGGGTGGCTCGTCACCCCCTGACCGTCCGACTGCCCGCCGGGTCGTGTGCACCCGGCCCGGCCGAGGCCGGCGGCGACGCCATCGTGAGTGAGACCCGGCAGCACCCCACCGTGAGCTCGGCCGTGCTGCACGAGGTCACGCCGTGAACACCCGCAGCACCCTCGGGATGAACCGAGGTGGTCGACATGCGCGAGGGAAGACGGCATCCCACCGGCCGCGTCCGATGGCTGAGCGTCCCGCTCATCGTCGCGTTGGTGGCCGGCGCCTGTGGCGAGGCTGGTCCGCCCGACGAGCCGGCCGCGCCTGAGGCGCCCGAACCGCAGGTGCAGACGGCCGAGGCCGAGGTCGAGGTGTTCTTCACCAACGACCATGACCCGTTCCGCGGCGACCTCTGCCTCGACGTCTTCCCCGTCACCCGCACCGTGCCGGCCGACGACCCGGTCACCGGTGCGCTCACCGCCCTGCTCGCCGGCCCCACGGCGGCAGAGCGCGCGCAGGGCTACCGGTCCGGGTTCGCCGAGTACGCCGAGGGAGCGCTGGTCGCGATCGAGGTGACCGATGGCACCGCCCTGGTCACGCTCACCGATCTCCGTGGTGTCGCCACCCACGGCAACTGGTGCACCGCTGCTGAACTGCTCACCTCGTTGGATCGGACGCTGCTCGCGTTCGACCACATCGAGGCCACGCGCTACGCGTTCGACGGTGCGGAGGCCGGCGCCTTCTACGGCTGGCTCCACCTCGCCGCACCCGACGCGACCCGACCCGGGCCAGCCACCCCGCCGAGCGGCGCCACCATCGACCTCGATGCTGGCTGGTCGCCGATCGAACCATCGCTGCCGATCGAGCTCGGCTGCTGTGGGCTCGCGACCACCGGACCCGTCTCGCCCGATGGCCCACTCCCGCAGGACGGCTGGCCCACCGACGGCTTCTACGACGTCGACGTGTACCGCCCCCACGACGATCCGACGACGCTCGAGTTGACGATCCGCCGGTGGGTCGCGTGTGGCGACCTGACGGACGATCGCTGCTCCCCCGATCCGGAACCGGAACCGGGCCAGCCCGACCGACGCATCACGCCGGCCCTGAGCGATGTGGCGGTCCGACGGGTCCGGATCGCCGACCTCGAGGTCATCCTGTTCCCGATCGCGGAGCCGGAGATCCCCGGTGCAACACCCCTGCGCGGCGAGGCCCCTGCCTTCGCGACGCTGCTGCTCGCCGGTCTCGATCCCGCCTTCCGGCAGTGGATCGAGGAGCCGGCTCTCGCCGGTCTGACCGCTGCTCAGGTCGACCACGACCTCCGTCATCGGCGCGCGGATGCGACGTGTCCGTTCGAGACCGCCTCCCGCTACCGCGGGCCACTGGACAGCCGGCTGGTGCTGTTCCCGAGCTGGGAGGTGCTCCACCTCTGGCCGCATGCCTGGAACGGCCTCTACGGCTGGCACGCCACGCTGGAGATCCGCGACGGTGTGCCGCTGCTCTACGTCTTCGCCGGGCAGATCGCTGGGTAGTCGCGGCTGCTGGGGGCCGGGCCTGCCGAGGCCCACCGATCGAGGTGATCGACATGCATGGCCGTGCTGGGTCGCGTCCCGTCCGATGCGCGCGGCTCATCGTTGCCCTCACCGTCGGGGCACTCGCGGTGGCCTGCGTCTCGGATGGGCCGGATCGACCCGAACCGCCACCCCGCCCCGACGCGTCCCGACCTGACGACACGATCGATCCCGATGCCGGCTGGAGCACGCTCCCGGACTTCACGTTCCCGGTCCAGCCGGCGACCGGCGACCAACCAGCGACCGGACCGACATCCCCTGCGGAACCCCTCCCAGCGCAGGGCTGGCCGGCCGACGGCTTCTACGACGTCGAGGTGGTCCGTCCCACCGGGTCAGCGCTCCAACTCCGCGTCCGTCGGTGGGTCGCGATCGAGGACCTGCCAGAGTGGCTGGAGGACGTCGGCGATGCGATCGAGGGGGACCCGACGGACGACGTGGAGCGTCGGGTCCCCATCGACGAGTTGGCCGTGGTCCTGGTCCCGATCTACGAGGGCGCCGGAGCGCCACCGACCGCGCTGCTCGGACGGCCCGGTGCGTTCGCGACGCTGTTGACCGACGGGATCGACCCGGCGTACCGCCAGTGGATCCACGAGCCCTACCTCGCTGGCACCAGCCCCGAAGCGATCACCCGGGATCTGTCGGTCCGCAGTCAGGACCCGGCCTTCCCCTTCGGCCTGGATCACTGCGGCGGCGAGATCGGCTGTGGCCCCCTCGCCTACCGAGGTCCTCACGGCTCCTCGCTGGTCACCGACCCACGCTGGATGTCCTGGGACAGCCGCGAGAGCTGGCCCCCAGGACCCAACGGGCTGTACGGCTGGCATGCAACGACCCTGGAGATCCGCGACGGCGCCCCCCTGCTGTACCTCTGGGCGGGCCAGATCGCGGGGTAGTCGCTGCTGCCGGCAGGCGGGCCTGCGTGCCCCGGGGGGGCGCGGCGACCGCGGCAGTCAACCGGTCGCCTGCGTGAGAGGGCTCCTCCCCAACCCTGACATCCCCATGAGGCCCGACGTGCGGCTCGGGGCGGTGCTGTGCTCGAGGATCGAAGGCACCGAGAGCTTGGTGGCCCAGCTGCCGTTGTTCGAGGGCGATGCTCATGCTGCGGCTCCCCGGACGAAGCCAGGACTGGATCGGCCCGCCGGGTCCACACTGCAGGCCGCCAGCTTCTTCCCGCCGCCCGTGGAGGCGATGCACGCCGCGCTGGCCAACCTCGAGTGGGTCCTCCACGAGGGCGAGCTGCTGAGCCTGACCGCGCCTGCACTCTCCCACGACCAGTTCGAGACGTCCACCCCTGCCTGGATGGCAACGGTCGGATCGGTCGGCTGCTCGTGCCCCTCGCCCTGTGCCAACGCGGCGTGCTGCCGCGGTCATCGCTCTCCCTCTCCACCGACTTCGACCGTCACCGCAGCCGCTTCGAACCACCTGTGGTCCGAGACCCGCGCGACCGACGATCCCGCGGGCGAGTTCGAGCGCTGAGGGCCACGGGCGACGCCCGGCGCAGGATGGCGGTGGGGTGAGGGCGGCCCGGGCGAGCGCCGTCCCGTCCGGGGTCACCGTGCCTGGCCAGCGGTCGTGTCGATCACGTACGAACGCGCCGAGGTGGCGGAGGCACCGGACGTCGTCGCCGATCAGGTCACGGGCCGTGCGCCGGTGCACCGGTTCACCCTGACCGACGGCCCAGCCGAGGCCCGTGAGGAGCCTCGCGACCTCCACCACGGCATCGGCAGTCGCGGCCAGGTTGCGGAGCCGACGCTCGGTGTCCGCCTCGCGGGCACGCAGCAGCAACGTCGCCAGCTACTCCCCGATCCGGCGAGGCACGGGCAGCCGAGCGTCGAGCTTGAGAGCCGCGAGCCGGTCGCTGCTCTCCTGGGGGTCGAAGGGCACGAGGCCGAGCTCGTCCGGGGCGACCTCCCGCCCCACCAGCTCGCGACCTCGGTGAGCGCCGGGCGGTGCTCGGGGTGGGTCCGGCCGGCTCCGGCCACCACCAGCCGGTACCCGTGGGTCCCGCCGTAGTCCTCAGGAGGTCCGGCACCCGCCCCGTCCAGCAGCAACACGCGGCCCGGAGGGGCGCGATCCGCGATGGCCGCCTCGACCCCCCTGGGTCAGCCATGAGCTGTCGCCGTAGTCGTACCGGCACTGCAGCCGCTCCCCCGGCTCGCCGAGCAGCTCATCGAGCCGAACGTCCCAGGTCGGCAGCGCGGGATCATCGTCCAGACCTTGCGCGAGGTCGGCCGTGCAGGCGAACGCTGTCCCCGGCTCGCGCTCCGGTCCGGTGGTGAACCGGTACAGGTGGGGATCCTGCACCCGAGCACCACCTGCAGCACATCGTGCACGTCATCGCACCCGCGGGCGGAGGCCACCTCGATCCGTCGCCACACCGGCGGGAACGACCCGTCGAGCTGCACGTACAGCCGTAGTCCCACCTCGGCCTCCCGACGCGGATGACACCGCCCGGGGCCGTTCGGCGGGCTCACGGGGCGTCGTCAGCGGCCGCGGGGACCTGACCACAACCGTTCGCCATCGTCGCCGCCGACCGCTCGTGCCTCATCACCCGTTCAGCCGTCTTGCTGCGCGCCAGGACGTCGCCAGGGTGCTCTGGGCCAACAGCGTGAAGGCCGTTGGCTCGCAGGGACGACGCGCCACATCTTGGAACGGAAGCGGAAGGGCCCAGGCATGGTGCACGGACCAGCGCTGATCCCCCCCCGCGCGATCCCCACCTGCAGGCGCATGCGCGGCAGAGCCAACCGTCCGTAGTTGGACGGGTCGAGCGGACTGCAGGTACCCACGCGGGCCCGCTCGGGGGTCACCGTTGCGGGTGGGGCAGTGGGTCGGTGGAAGCGGTCGATGTCGCTCGGAACTCCTGGGCGGGGCGTGTCAGCTGTTGCGCAGGTCCTCGTGCGCCCATGGTGCGCCAGGCAGCAGCAGTTCCGGGTCGCCGGTCAGCAGGGGGGCTTGGTGAGCGAGCGCGGTCGCAGCAGCGAAGGCATCTGCGTAGGCCATGGCGTTCTCCGCCTTGATGGTGGCGGCTTCCAGGACCCGGGCCGCGTCGGGCAGATCGAGGTTCAGCTGTGGCCGTAGGTCACGTACGACCGACTCGGCCGCCTCGTGACCGTGCAGCCGCCGGACGATGTAGAAGACCTCACCCAGGTTGATCCAGTTCATCACCGGCTTGCTGGCGCCCTCGAGTTCCGCCTGGATGCGCGAGGCCGCGGGCTCCGTGCCTTCGAGCAGGCGAAGCACCGCCCAGGAGTCGAGGACGACCGTCACCGGCGGTCCTCGCGCACGCGGTCGTCCGCACGCTCGCGATCGAGCTCGTCGACGAGTGCGCTACCGGCGAACCGACCTCGCAGCGGCCGGGCGGAACGCACCGACCGGACCGCGACATGATCGCCGTCACGCCAGAAGGTGACCTCGTCGCCAGGCTCGATACCGAGCGCGTCGCGGAGGTCCTTCGGGATGACGACCTGTCCCTTCGGGCCGACCTTGTGAGTCATACCACACAGTATGACCGGCCCCGGCAGTGATCGCAACGGGCCCTCGCCGGTCACGGTGTTGGGCGGACGGCCCGACGGGTTCGGTTGTTGGCTGTGTCGCTACCGAGGGCCACCTCGATGTCGAGCAGATCGCCCAGCGGCTCGCCACCTGCCCACGCTGATGGCGAGCGCCGTTGTGTTCGCCACCTGCCTCGACCGCTCCTGCCCATCGTCACGGCTGCGTGCGGGATCGCCAGTAGCCGAGGCGCCGACGGGTGTGCGCAACGGCGAGGACCCGTCACGCCTCGGAGGCGATCATGTCGACGATCCGGTAGGGGAAGCGGGAGACCGGGAGCTGGCGGACTGACAGGCTGACCCGCACGCCCGGCACACCGCTTCCGGACTCGGGCCACGCCGCCAGGCGCTCGACGGCTCTGTGGACCGCCGCGAGCAACGTCAGCCCGAGACCGAACCGCTGCGCCTCGTACCAGCGTGCGGCCTCCTCAAGCTCGGCCGACGCCCCCGGTTCGACGAGGACTCGTCGGCTCACCCGTCCGCCAGCGCCCGTCGGACACGGCCACGGACCAAGGACCAGTCCTCGCCCACGGCCTCGCTCGCCAGGACCCGTCGTGCCCGCCGCTCAACCACCACAGCCCACGCCCGCTCGACGACCGGTTCGTCGTCAGCTGCAGGTCCCTCAAGGCTAACCAGGAGCTCGGCGACCAGGCCGGCGCGTTCCTCCTCGGAGAGCGCGAGTGCCTCGCGAAGCAGCATCTGCGCGTGACCGGTCAAGGCGAGATCGTACCCCTCGACCTGGACGACTCGGCTGCGAATCCACAGCGAAGGGCCGGATGTGCCTCCCTCGATGGTGCCTCCTCTGCCGTCGAACCATGGGCGCATCACCGTGAGAGCCGCTCCACGCAGCATGGCAGTCACGGCTTCCGTTGCCGCGCTGTGCCGGTGCGCGCCGACGATCTAGGGAACCTCGACGGGCACCGGGACCGATCGGGCCAAGCGGCTGTCGAGGGTCAGCAGCGTTGCGCTGAGCGTCTCGGCACAAGCCACGTAGAGCCCATCACGCAAGGCGATGTTCTCCCTCAGCTCCCACGCCCGCTGGACCAACGGCGCGACCGGCAGACGCTCAACAGGAAGCCGGACCAGGCGGTCGAGCGCCCGAGTGACCCGGGGAGCTTGGGCACCGTCGGCCCGTGCGAGTCGGCCCAGCGCGGACAGCACCTCGGCATCTAGGTGGGCTGGCGCCGCCAGCGTGGCCCCGCGCATCCTGGATGCCACCGCATCGCCACGGCTTGATGGGCGCAGCACCTCGACCACGACTGATGCGTCAACCACGAGCAGTTGCGCGCTCACGCGACGTCGGTGTCCCGACGGCCTTCCTCGACCAAGGTGACGCTGTCCGGGCCTTCGCTGGGCAGTGGAGGGTCTCTTCGCACCTCGTCGAGCCACTCGTCAAGGGTCGGGAGGGCAGCGTGGCGTTGCAGGACCTCGACCACGTAGGAACGCAGGCTCATCCCGGCAGCCTCCGCGCGCCGGACCAGCTCCCGATGCGTGGGCTCGTCCAGATCTCGGATGTGCATGTTCACGGCCATGCCTTGATGGTAGCATTTCGCTACCATCATCGCCGAGAGGTCGAGTGCCACAGCGGTTGTGCGCGACCAGGCCCGACGGCCAAGCTGCGCACCGTCACGGCTGCCGCGTGGGGGCACGGCAGCCGCGGGCCCGGTCGTAGCGGCAGGTCTGGCGTGGGTCGGCATGTTTGATATGCGGGTGATCTGACAGCGGTCTTGACGGCGCCGGGGTGAGGAGCGCCCGATGGCACATCGTGCACACCCCCGACCTGTTCGCAGGCAAGGTCTTCGACGATCTCGACGCTGGCGCGGCTTGTCGCGACGAGGTCGGCATCCCCGCGCCGGTTCCGGCCGAACCTGGTCCTTGACCCCGGCGAGGTCGCGGCGTCGTTCCTCGAGGACGCCTGGGTCGGGCAGGTGCTGCAGTTCGGCGAGCGCGCCCGCATCCCGATCACGAGCAGGACGCCTCGCTGCGTCATGACCACCGTCGAGCAGCCCGGCCTTGGGCACGACCCCGGGATCCTGTCGTGGTGCGGTAGGACGCGAGCTCCACCGCCCGCCCCCCCGCTCCCAGGACCGCTGGTCAGGTCGGCTGCTGGGCCGAGCCGAAGAACGCGACCAAGGCGTCGGCGACAGGTTCGGGAGCGAGGCTCGGCGCGAAGTGGCCGACGCCCGGCAGCTCGCGGACGTCCGTGTCGGCGATGTGCTCGGCGAGGTAGCGCTCGACGTCGGTGTAGAAGGTCGCCCGCCGGGTCTGCTGGCCCCGCAGGAGCAGGACCGGCACGTCGATCCCCGTCATCGCCTCGGGGTCGGTGGACTCGGGTCCCTCGTAGGTCTGGGATGCCTGGACCGTCCGCAGCAGCGACGGGACGGCGCTCGCCGACCGGTCGTAGTAGTCCGCGTCCAGGGCCGCCAGCTCGTCGTCGTTCGCCACGAAGGGGTGGAACGCACGGGCCGCATCGGCCAGCCGGCCGTCGGCAGCTGCCGTGCCGATCTGCTGGAACGTGGCACCCAGATCGGCGAGGTCGTCGTTGCGCATCACCGGGATCACCGTGGGCTCGAACAGCGCGACAGCAGCCACGGTGTCCCTGGTCTCGGCGGCGCCGAGCGCCGTCCCGACGCCGGCCGACCACCCCACCACGCGGACCGGCCCCTCGATGCTGTCGACGAAGGCGGCCGCGTCCTCCACGTGGCGTGGAGGCGTGTGGTCCTCGCTGTCGGCTGACAGCCCTCGGCCGCGCCAGCTCGGCAGGTAGCAGGTGAACCGGTCAGCGAGGTGAGGAACCAACGTCTCCCAGGCCAGGTCACCGTCGTGTGGTGCGCCGTGGAACAGCACCAGCGGTGGCCCGTCGCCGTGCACGCGCCCGGCGATCTCGGTGCCGTCGGCGGAGACGGCGCGGTGGATCCGGTCCGTAGCCATGGCGGTCGCTCCGATGAGGATCTGTCGACTATGGAGGAGTCGGTGGAGGAGGTCAACGGGGTGCTGGTCGGCGCACCCCGCGGCCCCGCAGCGCATCCGGATCGGGCGCCGATGCGCCCGACGGCGAGCAGCAGCGCGGTGGCGGATGCGCGTGCTCCTCGCCGTCGCAGGCTCACACCAGCTGGCCCGCCGGCGAGAGGAACCCGGTGAGTGCCGCCGCGAAAGCCTCGGGGTGGGTCACCGGGGCCGCGTGCGCGGCGCCGTCGATCTCCTGCACGCGGGCGTCGGGGACGTGGTCGGCCACGTACCGGGCGCTGTCGGCGAAGAAGGGCCGGGTGGCCGATCCCTGCAGCACCAGGACCGGCACGGGGATCGCCGCGAGTACGGACGCCTGATCGATGTCGGGGCTGTCGGCGGAGGTCGCCTGCCGGAGGAACTCGAGCAGGCTCGGGGCGTAGCGCCCGGCGGCCTCGATGTAGCCCGCCCGGTCGGCGACCGCGATCTCGACCTCGGTGAAGGGCCAGCCGAGGAACCCACGGACCGCAGCCGGCAGGTCGCCTGCCTCGACCTGCTCGCCCAGACCCGCGACCGCCGCCCCCAGGACGGCCTGCTCCTGCTCGTCCATCAGGTCCATCATGGCCGGCTCGAAGGCGACGACCGCACCGCCGAGGTCGGACCGCGCTGCCGCCAGGAGTGCCAGGCCGGAACCGAGCGACCAACCGACCAGCCCGGCCGGCTCTCCGATGCTGTCGACGTAGGTGATGACGTCGTCGACCAGCCGCGGGATGCTCAGGTCGGGGTGGTCGCCGCTGAGACCGCGGCACCGCATGCTCGGCAGATGGCAGGTGAACCGATCGGTCAGGTGGGGCAGCACGGTCTGCCAGTCGAGGTCGCCGTCGCCGACCGCTCCCTGCAGGAGCACCAGGGGTGGTCCCTGGCCGTGCACGGTGGCGCCGATGGTGACGCCGTCGCTGGTGGTCACGCCATGGGTTCGGTGGTCGTTCATGGGTCTGCTCCCTGGGTCTGTATCGGTGACAGCTGCACCGTGTCGCAGGCCAGCGAGCCGAAGGTCACCCGACCGGGTACATCGACGCCGCGGGGGGTAGGTCCTACACGTCCCGACGGGCCACCTCGGCGGCCAGGTCGGCGCGCCCGTCGACGTCGACCTTCGCGTAGACGCGCGTGAGGTGCTTCTTGACCGTGTTGACGCTCATGAACAGGCGGCCACCGATGTCGGCGTTGGTGTGCCCGGCCGCCACCAGCCGCACGACGTCGAGTTCGACGGGGGTCAGCGATGCCCACCCGACGCGTGGCCGTTGCCGCTGGCCCCTCCCCCGCCGGGCGTAGGCGACCGCCTCCGCCAGCGACAACCGGCCGCCAGCCTCCCAGCAGCCGGTCGCCTCGGCATCGTCCAGGGCGGCCCGGGCACCGTCGCGCGCGCGCTCGCAGCGGTCGTCCGCGACCGGGAAGCGGGCCAGGGCCGCCTCGCGGTGGAAGCGTTCCGACGCGGCGAGAAGGCGCAGCGATCGGTCGGGCTCGTCCGTCGCGAGGAGCAGGCCAGCGACCACCTCCAGGGCCTCGGCCGATCCGATCCGGTCGCCGTACCCGTCCAGGATCTCGAGGGCGTCGTGGGCCAACTCCCACGCACCGTCGAGGTCCTCGTCGTCTCGGGCGAGGTCCGCGAGCCCAAGCAGCGACCGGCCGAGCTGGAGCGACAGGTGCGAGTCGGTGGACAGCGCACGAGCGGCCTCCAGATGTGCTCGGGCGTCCTCGTTGGCGCCGTCGGCCCGGGCGATCACCCCGAGCAACCACTCGCCCATGGCCTCGACCCACCGGCCGTCGCCAGCCCGACCGAGCTCAACCGTCTCTGCAGCCGCAGCCCGAGCAGCATCCGGATCCCCGGCCGCGACGGCCGACAGCGCGGTCCACGGCAGGAGCGACGCCTCGTACTGGGCTCCTGCCAGGCCCCGGCGCCGCAGCACCTCGTGTGCCTCCGTCAGGCAGGCCTGGGCGGTGTGCTGGCGCCCCTGCACGACGGCGACCGCAGCCAGACCGGTCAGCCCGACGACCTCCCACCCGGGCCGACCAACCTGCCGGCTGAGGTCCACCGCGAGCTGGGCATGCCGGTGCGTCTGGTCGAGCCGGCCGGCGAACACCGGCCACATGCCCAGGCTCGCGTGGACGGCCGGCAGCTGGAAGGCGAGCCCCTCCGTCTCGCAGGTGGCCACGAGGCGCTCGAGATGGCGGCATCCGCCGTCGATCGTGCGGGCGAACACCAGCGTCCCGGCCGCGTTCTGCACCACGTAGGCGCGGGTGGCGGGATCCTCGCACCGCTCGGCGAGACGGATCGCCTCCTCCACGTCGGCGTCCAACCGCTCGCTCGGTGACCGCCCCGCCAGCATGCCCATGAAGGCGCGCAGGCCCACGGCGATGGCGAGCGCACCACCCCCACCGGCGCGCCGGGCCGCGTCCACAGCCTTGCTGGCCGACCGGTAGGCACCGGCGTAGTCGCCCCCGTCACCCGCCAGGGCCGTGGCGGTCACCAGGCCGCGCACACGCTCGTCGCCGGCGATCCCGACGCCATCGACGGCCGCGAGCAGGCGCCGGTGCACCTCGCCGGACAGGCCGCGCCCGAACCAGAAGCGCACGATCGGCTCCGTGAGGTCGACCAGCCCTCCCCGAGCACCGGAGGACGCGGCCCAATCCATGGCAGCACGCAGGTCGTCGAGGTCGGCGGTCAGGCGTGCCATCCACGCCTCGGGGTGCTCACCGTTGAGCCCGCTCCGCGCCCGTGCCGCGAGCTCCCTGAAGAACACCAGGTGACGGTCACGGATGCGGTCGGGATCGTCGAGTTCGCGCAGCCGCTGCCGGGCGTACAGACGGATGGTCTCCAGCAGCCGGTAGCGGACGACGCCGGCAGCCCGGATGACCTGCACCAACGACTGGTCGACGAGCCCAGCGAGCAGGTCGAGCACCGCGTCGCTCCCGATCTGCTCATCGGCCACCACCGCCGCCGCCGCGTCGAGCTCGAACGACCCGGAGAACACCGACACCCTCGCGAGCGCGAGCCGCTGCGCCTCGTCGAGGAGCTCGTAGCTCCAGGCCAGCGAGGCTTCCAGGGTCTGCTGGCGTGCCGGCGCACCCCGCACCCCTCCGGTCAGGAGCCCGAAACGGTCCGACAGGCCCTCGGCGATCTGACCGGGCGCCAACACCCGCACCCGCGCCGCCGCCAGCTCGATCGCCAAGGGGATCCCATCCAGGCGCCGACAGATCTCGGCGACCGCCGGCGCAGTGTCGTCGTCGATCCGGAACTCCGTGTGCACCTGGCGGGCCCGCACCTCGAACAGTCGTGCCGCATCCGCCGCCGCCACCGAGCCGACCGAGCGCGCGTCAGGCTCGGGCACCGGCAACGGTCCGACCTCGAAGGTCACTTCACCGTCGACCATCAGCGGTGCGCGGCTCGTGGCCAGCACGTGCAGGGTCGGGCAGGCGGAGGTGAGGGCCCCGACCAGCTGCGCGCACGCAGCCACCAGATGCTCACAGTTGTCCAGCACCACCAGCAGCTCCTGGCGGCGGAGCTGCGCGGTGAGCGTGCCGACCAGCGTGTGGTGGGGTCGCTCGCGGATGCCGACCGTGTCGGCAACCGTCGCAGCCACCAGGCCGGCGTCGCCCAGGCCCTGCAGGTCCACCCAGTGGACGCCATCGGGGAACCGGGACGCGACGTCCCCGGTGACCTCCAGGGCCAGCCGTGTCTTCCCGCAGCCCCCGGCGCCGGTCAGCGTCACCACCCGGGCATCCGCGATCAGCTCGGCCACCTGGGCACGTTCACGTCCGCGGCCGATGAACGCCGCCACGCCGACCGGCGGCCCGCTCGAGATCTCCATGGCCCCCACCCTGCACGCGATCGTGGGAGCACGCCAGCTCCAACGGCCAGCTGGTGCGTCCCCAGGCGAACCGGGGCATCCCGCCGCCGGTGGAGGTCACCGACGCCGGGGAGCCGCCCGTGCCCTCAGCGCATCGGTGCCGCCGCGACACCACGCGGCGCCGACAAGGTGCGACCATGTGGCGTCAGGTGGCGGCTGGAGGGGACGGATACTCGACGTCGAGGTGCACCGCTGGTCCGCGCTGTGGTTCGACGACGGCTCGCCGGTCCGCGCTGCCTCGGCGATCGCACCCTTCGGATCCGAGTGGCTGATCGCGCAGGACGACGCGACCCATGCCGCCTGGTGGCGGGACGACGAGGTGACCCGGCTGCGGCTGTTCCCACCCGTCGACGGCCACGACCTGTTCTCCGACGAGGAGGGCACCAAGCGGCTCAAGCCCGATCTGGAGGCCGCCTGCGCGGTCGACCACGACGGGACCCCGGCCGTCCTGCTGCTCGGCTCCGGGTCGCTGCCGAACCGGACCCGCGTCGCCCTGGTCAGCGAGTCTCCAACCCGGCCCATGGTGAAGGCGGCGGACCTGACCGGCCTCTACGACGACGTCGCCCGGGCGTTGGGGGTACCCCAGGCACGCCGCAACCTCGAGGGGGCCTGTGTGGTGGACGGCCGGCTGCGGTGGTTCCAGCGCGGTGACCGTCGCCGTGGCGTGATCGATGCGAGCGTCGACGTCGACCTCGACGCACTCCTCGCCGCGGTCGCCGGCGACGCCGACCCAGCCAGGGTCGCGGTGGGCGACGTGCGCCGCTACGACCTCGGCATCCTCGACGACCTCGACGCCGAGGGGTCGGTGCCGTTGGCGATCACCGACGCGGTGGTCCTCGATCGCGGGCGCGTGCTGGTGTCAGCCGCCGCCGAGGACACCGACGATCCGGTCGCCGACGGGCCGGTGTCCGCCGCGGCGCTCGCGGTGCTCGACGGTGAGGACGTCATCGCCGGGTCCCTGCTGCCGACGGACGCCGAGGGCACCGTCCCCAAGGTCGAGGGCCTCGCGATCGTGGCCGCGTCGACCGACGCTGTGGACCTGCTCGCCGTCGTCGATGCCGACGATCCCACCATCGCGTCACCGGTCATCCATCTCACGGTCAGCGGGCTCACCTGAACCCGGGCGAGGCTGGCGATGCGACCGTGCTCGTCGGCGACGGCACTCTCGACGACATCCGCGCCGCGCTCCGCGCTGGTGGAGGATGACCTGATCCGGACGCCGCAGACACGCGCACCTTCGGACGGGCGTGTCGCCGGGGGATGGACAGGACGGCGTCGGCGTGGGATCCCTTGACAGTCCTCTGCCGTGTCTTCAGGGTGAATCGCAACGGTTCGCCGCGTGGCTGGTGCGTCGACGCCCAGTCCGGCGCGACAGCTCCGCCGGGCGGCCGCTGTGTGGGAGAGCCATGAGGGGGTGGCTGGCATGTCCAGAGTCCGGTTGGGCTCGGACCTCAAGGGGTTGGTGCTGGAGCGTGTCGGGCGGTTGGCTCGTGAGGGGCTGGAGGTCGCGGCGTTCCTGTCGGCGGCCAGCGCGGAGCTTGCACAGGCCGTGAGGTTCGATCGGGATGCGCTGCCGAACCCGACGTGGGTGACGCTGGACCCGGCATCGCTGCTAGCTACCAGTCTGCTGGTGGGGGGCCAGGACGGCTGGGAGTGCGAGATGTCCCCGCAGCAGTGGGCAGAGTTCGAGTACGCCTCGCAGATGGTGGGGAACCGGGTCAGCGACGTGGTGCGGCATC
>PWEU01000347.1 GCA_003554005.1 Nitriliruptoraceae bacterium | reverse complement strand
GCGCGCCCGCGAACCCCCCGCGGGCGCAGCCCGGGCTCAGAAGCAGGCCGCCGCCAGCCACGGGTAGGGGTTGATCGCGGCCCCGCCGCCGGGATGGAGCTCGAAGTGCACGTGGGGCGCGGACCGCGAGGCGTTGCCGGTGAAGCCGTTCCGTCCGACGAGCTCACCGGCCGTCACGCGCGTCCCCACCCGCGCCCCCGCATCGATCGAGTCCAGGTGGGCGTAGTAGTAGACGTTGCCGTCGTCACCTCGCAGGTACAGCCCGATCCCTCCGAGCGCGGACCGCGAGTGCCGCTGGATGACCCCCGAGGTGATGGCGTAGACCGGGGCCCGGTAGGCCGCGAAGACGTCGGTGCCGCGGTGCCGGCGACCACCGCTGCGCGGGGCGCCCCAGGTGTCGCGGAACCGGCTGACCCCGCGCTCGAAGATGCAGGCGTAGATCCCCTGCTGGCTCCCCCGGTCGATCCGCCGCTGCCGCGCCACC
The DNA here is from genome assembly GCA_003554005.1 of Nitriliruptoraceae bacterium. Classification (GTDB taxonomy): domain Bacteria; phylum Actinomycetota; class Nitriliruptoria; order Nitriliruptorales; family Nitriliruptoraceae; genus T1Sed10-7. The sequence continues at coordinate 7,470 of PWEU01000347.1, read as the reverse complement.
AGCGTCCGGATCTCGGCCGCGTCGGCGGTGGCCTCCTCGAGGTCGGTCTGGAGTACCTCGGCGTCGGCCTCCAGCTGCTCCTGCAACCCGACCAGTTGCAGCTCGTGGGCCCGGATGCGAGCGCGCGACTGCTCGAGTGCCACCTGCCCCGCCTCGGCCTCCTCGATGGCGACGCGGTCACGACGCTGGAGGGCGACCAGCAACGCCACCCGCTCGACGGCGACCTGGGCCTGCTCGGCCTGGAGCAGCGCCTCGAAACGGTCGAGCGGCCCCCGCTTGAACGCCAGCCGGGCGCGGTTCTCCACCGCTGCGGTGGTGGCGATCCCCTCGGCTTCCAGCGCCAGGGTGGTCCGCTCGAGGTCCTCGAGCTGGGCGCGGGTCCGCTCGATCGCCGCCCAGGTGCGCTCGTACCGGTCGACGGCGGCGTCTCTCTCCGCGGTCAGCTCGTCGACGACCTCCTCCGCCTCGTCGAGATCGTCCAGGGTCTGCGCGCCGGCGGCGCTCCCCCACACACCGCCGACCAACGGACCGGCCGGCTCCACCGCCACCAGCAACGCGACCGCGAGCAGCAGCGACCTCAGACCCCACGTCGACCTGAGACCCCACGTCGACCTGAGACCCCACGGCGAGGTGGTGGCGAGGCGGATGGGCGCGGGCATCGGACCTCCCAGAGCCCCGGACGGGGCGCGGGGGCCCTTGGCCCCGCGCCATCGGAACGGGTCCTGGACGCTAACGGGTGTGCAGCCCGGGTGGCCACCTCGGCCCGTGCGGCCTCCGACACGGATCTGCAATGGCGCCACAGCTACCCTCCAGATAGGCCTCATCGCGAGCTTGCGGCCGGGCCACGGCCAGCAACGGGAGGTGGCACCGTGACAGGGACGGCAGGGTCGACGGGCACATCGGAGAACGCGAGCGCTGCCAGCGCCAACGCGGGACGACTCCCGGAGCGTGACCGGCCGTGGCTGATGCGCACCTACTCGGGGCACTCCTCGGCGCAGGCGTCGAACGAGCTGTACCGCACCAATCTCGCCAAGGGGCAGACCGGGTTGAGCGTCGCCTTCGACCTGCCCACCCAGACCGGCTACGACGCCGACCACGTGCTGGCGCGAGGTGAGGTCGGCAAGGTCGGGGTGCCCATCAGCCACCTCGGCGACATGCGGCAGCTGTTCGAGGACATCCCCCTGGAGCAGATGAACACGTCGATGACCATCAACGCCACCGCCATGTGGCTGCTGGCGCTGTACATCGCCGTCGCCGAGGAGCAGGGCGCGGACGCGGCGAAGCTCGCCGGCACGACCCAGAACGACATCCTCAAGGAGTACCTCTCCCGCGGCACCTACGCGTTCCCACCTGAGCCCTCGATGCGGCTGACCACCGACGTGCTCGCCTACACGGTCACAGGCGTGCCGAGGTGGAACCCGATCAACATCTGCAGCTACCACCTGCAGGAGGCGGGTGCGACCCCGGTCCAGGAGCTGGCCTTCGCCCTGGCGAACGCGATCGCCGTGCTCGATGCGGTGCGTGACCGCGGCCAGGTACCCGAGGAGGAGTTCGGCCAGGTCGTGGGGCGCATCTCCTTCTTCGTCAACGCCGGTATCCGGTTCGTCGAGGAGGTGGCGAAGATGCGCGCCTTCGTCGAGCTCTGGGAACGGATCACGACCGAGCGGTACGGCGTCACCGACGAGAAGCTCAAGCGCTTCCGCTACGGCGTCCAGGTCAACTCCCTGGGACTCACCGAGCAGCAGCCGGAGAACAACATCACCCGCATCCTGATCGAGATGCTCGGCGTGACCCTTTCCCGTGACGCCCGGGCGCGCGCGGTGCAGCTGCCGGCGTGGAACGAGGCGCTGGGGCTCCCCCGCCCCTGGGACCAGCAGCTGTCCCTGCGCATGCAGCAGGTGCTGGCGCTGGAGACCGACCTGCTCGAGAACGGCGACCTCTTCGACGGCAGCCACGTCATGGAGGCCAAGGTCGCCGCGCTGGTCGACGGCGCCACCGAGCTGCTCGACGAGGTGCTGGCGCACGGCGGAGCCATGCAGGCGGTCGACCTGATGAAGTCGCAACTCGTCGACTCCAACGCCCAGCGCCTGCGCCGCATCGAGAGCGGCGAGCAGGCTGTGGTCGGCGTCAACGCCTTCACCACCGCCGAGCCCTCGCCCCTGGTCGACGCCGAGGGCGGCATCCTGGTGGTCGATCCGGCCGCGGAGGCCGAGCAGCTCGCCCGCCTGGAAGCCTGGCGCGCGGAACGCGACGAGGCGGCCGTCACGGCGGCGCTCGAGGAGCTCCGGCGGGTCGCGGCCAGCGACGAGAACCTGATGCCCGCCTCGATCGCCTGCGCGAAGGCGGGGGGGACCACCGGCGAGTGGTCCGGCGTCCTGCGGGAGATCTTCGGCGAGTACCGGGGGCCGACCGGCGTCTCCGACGCGTCGACGGCCAGCTCCGCATCGGGCCCCTCCAATCTCGAGGCAGCCAGGGCCCAGGTCAGAGCCGTCGAGGAGCGGATCGGACGGCGGCTGCGGATCCTGGTTGGGAAGCCAGGCCTCGACGGCCACTCCAACGGCGCCGAGCAGGTCGCGATCCGGGCCCGGGACCTCGGCATGGAGGTGATCTACGAGGGCATCCGGCTGCCCCCGGCCCAGATCGTGCGGGCGGCGGTGGACGAGGACGTCCACGTGGTCGGGCTGTCGATCCTGTCGGGATCGCACCTGGCCCTGGTCCCCCAGGTGGTCGAGGGGCTGCGCGCCGAGGGCGTGGAGGTGCCCGTGGTGGTCGGTGGCATCATCCCGAGCGCCGATGCGGCGACCTTACGTGCCGCGGGTGTCGCCGCGGTGTTCACCCCCAAGGACTACGCGCTCACCGACGTGCTGGCTGAGGTCGCGGAGCTGGTCGGCCGGGACCTCGCGCCCGCCTGACCGGTCCCCCACTGGGCGTCGCGGGCGCCGGCGGACGCCACCAGGCGCCGGCGGACGCCACCAGGTGCCGGCGGGGTCAGACGTCCGCGTAGCCGAGGCCGCGGAAGCCGCGATCAAGGATGCCGTCGGCGAACCGTGCCACCTCGGCGTCGACGTCGTCGGGCAGTTCGGCCTCCAGCGCCCGGGCGAACGCGTCGGCCGTCGCGTTGATGGTCACGGTGAACCCGGCCTCGCTCTGCTGGAACACCATCAGGGGGTCCTCGGCCACGGCCGCCATGAACACCTCCCAGGAGTCGAGGTGGTCGACGTACAGCGCGCGCACCCGCTCGGCGCCGGGGTCGTCGACGGGGTCGACCAGCCGCTCACGGACCTCGAGCAGCGCTGCCTGACCGTCGGCGGCCACCTCGCTGGCGCCCTCCAGGGCCGCCTCGGGGCTGTCGGGATCGTTGAAGGTGTCGGCCAGTCCATCCTGGAAGGCGATCATCGCGCGCTCGGAGGCGTCGATGTCGGTCAGCAGGCGACCGTAGACGAGGTCCCGCCCGTCGAGGACGTCGAGGTCGAGGGGCTCGAGCTCGGCGTCGGGGTCGACCGGAGGCGCCCCCGGTCCGTCATCCTCCGGCCCCCCGCGGTCCGGCCCCCCGCGGTCCGGCCCCCCGCGGTTCGGCTCCCCGTCGTCCGGCCCGCCGTCGTCACCCTCCGGCTCGGCGGCCTGGCCGTCGGTGGCGCCATCGGGTGACGCGGTCGGCTCAGGCTCCCCCGGCAGGCCGGTGCCCACGAACAGGGCGAGCGGCACCCCGACGACGACCGCCAGCAGCGCCACCACCAGCGGCCACCGGCGACGTCGTGGCCGCGCGCTCCCGGGGTCCCCAGACCGCGGAGAGCCGCTGCTGCCGGCTGCCGGCACCGAGGTGGATCGCGGCACCACCGGGGGTGGGGGCGGCCCCTCCGGATCCGCGTCGGGTGGCCCGGAACGGCCCTCGGGTGGCCCGGAACGGCCCTCGGGTGGCCCGGAACGGCCATCGGGTGGCCCGGAACGGCCATCGGGTGACCCGGAACGGCCCTCGGGTGACCCGGAGCGGTCCTCCGGTGGCGGTGGCGGCATCCCGGGCGGGCGTGGCTCGTCCATGCGATCTGCCCTCCCGACGTCCCGCCACCCGGTCCGGCGGCCTCGCCGCCACGGTACCGAGCGTCACACGGGCCGGACCGCGTACCCGGCGTCCTCGAGGGCGCCGGTCAGGCGCGCGACGTGGTCGTGCCCCCGCGTCTCGAGCTCCAGGATCACATCCACCTGGCCGAGCTCCAACCGGTGCTCGAGGCGGTGGTGGGCGACCCCGACGACGTTGGCCCGCTCCTCGGCGACCAGGGCCAGCAGCCGCGACAGGGCCCCCGGAGCGTCGGTGACGCGGGTCCGCAGGGTCGCATACCGCCCCACCGAGGCCAGCCCGCCCGTCACCAGGTGCTGCAGGACCAGCGGGTCGATGTTGCCGCCGGACAGGGTCGCGACGATGGGGCCCGGACCGGTGACCTTGCCGGCCATCAGCGCGGCGACCGCGGCGGCCCCCGCGGGCTCGGTGACCAGCTTCGCCCGCTCCAGCAGCAACACCACCGCTGAGGCCAACTCGTCGTCGGTGACCGTGATCACCTCGTCGACCAGCGCCTCCACGTGCGCCAGGGTCAGCTCCCCCGGACGCTTGACCGCGATGCCGTCGGCGATCGTGGAGGAGGCGGGCAGCGTGAGCGGATGGCCCGCCTGCAGCGAGGGCCCGAAGGCGGCGCACCCCTCGGCCTGGACCCCGATGATGCGCACGTCGGGACGCAAGCCCCGGACCGCGACGGCGATCCCCGACAGCAGTCCGCCGCCCCCGAGGCACACCACGACCGTGCCGAACTCCTCCACCTGCTGGACCACCTCGAGCCCGAGCGTGCCCTGGCCCGCGATGACATCCTCATGGTCGAAGGGGTGGACGAACACCGCGTCGTGCTCGGCGGTGAAGGCCCGCGCCGCCGCCATGGCGTCGTCGAAGGTCTCGCCCTCGGTGCGCACCCTGGCGCCGTAGGACACCGTGGCATCGAGCTTGGGCAGCGGCGCCTCCACGGGCATGAACACCGTCGAGCGCCCCCCCTGCAGGGTGGCGGCCAGCGCCACCCCCTGGGCGTGGTTGCCGGCCGAGGCGCAGACCACGCCCCGGGCCCGCTCCTCCTCGGTCAGCTGCGAGATGCGGTTGTAGGCGCCACGCAGCTTGAACGACCCCGTCCGCTGGAGGTTCTCGCACTTGAGGAGCACCTCGGTGCCGACCCGCTCGCTCAGGGCCCGCGAGCGCTGGACAGGCGTGACGTGGGTGACGCCGGCGATGCGCTCAGCGGCCTCGCGCACGGCGTCCAGCGTGACCAGCTCCACGACCCCTCGCTCCCTCGGCGCTTCCCGAGCCTAGACCCCGACGCCATCGGCGAGCGTTCACTAGCGTCGCCTACGAGTAACCCCAACCGACCGCGCCACAGGAGCGAGCAGCCACCATGACCGACGAGTTCCGTACCGCCAAGGACACGATGGGTGAGATGCAGATCCCGATCGACGCGCTATGGGGGGCGTCGACCCAGCGGGCGGTCGAGAACTTCCCCGTCTCGGGCGTCCCCGTCCCACTCGACGTCGTCCACGCCCACGCGATGCTGAAGTGGGCGGCCGCAGCCGCCAACCAGGAGACCGGCGTCATCGATGCCGAGGTCGCCGAGGCGATCAAGCAGGCCGCCGACGAGGTGATCAACGGCGATCTCGACGAGCACTTCCCGGTGGACACCTTCCAGACCGGGTCGGGCACCTCGACGAACATGAACGTCAACGAGGTGGTGGCCAACCGGGCCAAGCAGCTGCTGGGCGAGGACCTGACCTCCAGCAAGGTGCACCCCAACGACCACGTCAACGCCTCGCAGTCCTCCAACGACACCTTCCCCACCTCGGTGCACGTCGCCGTGGCCCGGGTCGCGAAGGGGCACCTCGTCCCCTCCCTCGAGCACCTCGCCGCGGCGTTGCGCGCCAAGGAGGCCGAGTGGCAGGACGTCGTCAAGTCGGGCCGCACCCACCTGATGGACGCCACCCCGGTGACGCTCGGCCAGGAGTTCAGCGGCTACGCGCGCCAGGTCGAGCTGGGCATCGCCCGGGTGCACAAGGCGCTGGAGTCGATCTACGAGCTGGCACTCGGTGGCACCGCGGTGGGCACCGGCATCAACTGCCCACCCGGATTCGTCGACCGGGTCATCGAGCTGATGGCCGAGCGCACGGAGCTGCCCTTCCGCGAGGCGGAGAACCACTTCGCCGCCCAGGGGGCGATGGACGCCCTGGTCGAGGTGTCCGGAGCGCTGAAGACGATCGCCGCCAGCATGTTCAAGATCGCCAACGACATCCGCTGGCTGTCGTCCGGGCCGCGGACGGGACTGGGGGAGCTGCAGCTTCCGGAGATCCAGCCAGGGAGCTCGATCATGCCGGGCAAGGTCAACCCCGTGATCCCGGAGTCGGTCCGCCAGGTCTGCGCCCAGGTGATGGGCAACGACGTCGCGGTCGGCATCGGCGGCATGTCCGGGGACCTCGAGCTCAACGTCATGATCCCGATGATGGCCCGCAACGTGATCGAGTCGGAGAACCTGCTGGCCAACGTCGCCCGCGTGTTCGTCGACAAGGGCATCACCGGCACCACCGAGACCGGACAGGGCACCGCCTACGTCGAACGGTCCCTGATGCAGGTCACCGCCCTGGTGCCGGAGCTCGGCTACGAGCGGTCGGCGGAGTTCGCCAAGAAGGCCCACAAGACCGGGCAGACCCTGCGGGAGGTCGCCCTCGAGGAGGGCGTCACCGAGGAGACGCTGGACCGCGTCCTCGACTACCAGCGGATGACCGAGGGTGGGGTGATGTGACGCCGGGGCGGGGCGGGGGTCGCCCCCCGCCCCGCGTCCGCACGCCCGTGCCGCCTCCGCGCCCCCCGTCAGCGAAGCCGTTCAGACGTCCCCGGCGGCGGACAGCTCCTCGATCGCGCCGAGCACCGCCAGCTCCAGCTCGGCGAGGTGGTCGCGGGACAGCGGCGCCCCGTCGCCGTCGCGGAGGTAGAACACGTCGGTGACCTCGTGACCGAGGGTCTGCCCCCGCGCCATCACGATGTCGAGCTCCAGCTCCGCCAGCGCGGTGGCGATCGCGTACAACACGCCGAGGCGGTCGAGGGTGCGTACCTCGATCACCGTCGCCCGCCCCCCGGGATCCTCGGTGGCGACCACCTTCGAGGTCACCGGCGGCAGCTTGGCGAGTCGTGAACGCTGCGTGCGGGCCTTGCGCAGCACCCTGGCACGCACGGCCAGCCGACCCCCGGCCACGTCATCGAGATCGCCCTCGACCCGCGCCCACCAGGACCCGCCGGTCCCTGACGGCGGTGCGACCTTGAAGGTGTCGAAGGCCAGCCCGTCCTCGCGGGTGAAGGCGTCGGCCGCGACCACCGAGCCGCCGTGCAGGGCGACCACCCCGGCGACCTTGGCGAACCACCCCGGGTGGTCGAGTGCGATGACGTCCAGCTCATCG
>PWEU01000111.1 GCA_003554005.1 Nitriliruptoraceae bacterium | reverse complement strand
AGCTGTACCGGGAGTTGGTGACCGGCTGAGCGGCGTCCGGGCGGAGCCCGAACGTGCGCATCCTGTTGCTCAGCTGGGAGTACCCACCCCACGTCGTGGGCGGTCTCGGCCGTCACGTGGGAGCCCTGGCCCGTGCCCTGGCCGACGCCGGGCACGAGGTCCACGTGGTCACCCGGGACCTGCCCGACGCGCCCGAGGTCCGGGATGCGATCGAGGACGGCGTCCACGTCGTGCGGATCCCCGAGGCGCCCCCGGTGATCGGGTTCGACCAGCTGGTCGCCTGGGTGCTGGCCTTCAACAACCGCATCCAGGCCGTGGCCGGCCGGCTGCTGCGCGAGCACGAGTTCGACGTGATCCACGCCCACGACTGGCTGGTCGGCTACGCCGCAGCGGGGCTGAAGGAGACCTGGGACGTCCCCGTGGTCGCCACCGTGCACGCCACCGAATACGGCCGACACCAGGGCTGGCTGCCCGGACCGATGAACAAGCTGATCCACCAGGTCGAGTGGTGGCTGACCTACGAGGCCCGGCGGGTGATCGTCTGCTCGGCCTACATGCGCAGCGAGCTGGAGCAGATCTTCGCCCTGCCACCGGAGAAGCTGGACATCGTGCCCAACGGGGTGGACATCCGCGACTTCGTTGTGGCCCCCGAGGACGCCGCGGCGACGCGCGCCAGCCTGACGGGGCCACGGACCCGGATGATCCTGTTCGCGGGACGGCTCGAGTACGAGAAGGGCGTGCAGACGCTCCTCGCCGCGCTGCAGGAGGTCCGCGAGCGGGTCGGCCCCACCCGGCTGTTCGTCGCCGGGGTCGGGACCTACTCGGAGGAGCTGCGGCGGGAGGTCCGCCGCCGCAAGCTCCAACGCCACGTCCGCTTCACCGGGGTCCTGGCCGACCACGAGCTCCGGCTGCACTTCGGGGCGGCGGACGTCGCGGTCGTCCCGTCGATCTACGAGCCCTTCGGGCTCGTGGCCGTGGAGGCCATGGCCTGCGGCACCCCTGTGGTCGTCGGGGACACCGGGGGCCTCAGGGAGATCGTGTCCGACGGGTCCGGCCTGTCCTTCACCCCCCAGGAGCCCGCTGAGCTGGCCGACGCCCTGGTCAGGGTCCTGACCGACCGTGACCTCGCCGAGGACCTGGTGGCGCGCGGTCACGCCCGGGCCCGCGACCGCTACGACTGGGGGGCCGTCGCCCGACGCACCGTCGAGGTGTACGCCCAGGCCCGCCGCGAGGAAGCGGCGCTCAGAGGCACCGAGGACCGGGAGCCGCTGCGACCGGTCCTGCGTGCCGCACCGATCCTGGAACTCGACGAGGCGGGTTGATCGCCGGGCCGGACCGGCGCACCGGGCCGGACCGGCGCACCGGGCCGGTATCTTCCCTTCCGGACCCAGCCGGGGCGCACCGCCAGAGGCACCCGGCTCAACGCACCCGCCGGGGCCCTCCTCATCGTGACCGACACCGAACCGCCGGCGGCCCCGTGGACCCGTGCCCGGGCCCGTCGCCGAGCGTTGCTGCCCGCAGTCGCCGTGTTCGTCCTCCTCACCCTCGGTGTGCTGGTCGCGGCCGGAGGGTCCGAGGGCCCACCACCGCCGGGATCGGCCGCCGCCGGCTACGGCCCCGATGCCGACGCGGACCGCTCACAAAGCCGCGCCGGGGACGACGACGCCGGGGACGACGGGGCCGGGGACGACGACGCCGGGGACGACCGCTCCTCCCCCGCCCGGTCACCGCACACGGTGGCCATCAGCACCCAGGGCGGCCTGTCCGACGGGCTGGCCGAGACCGTCGGCGCCGAGGAGGACGTCGAGGCGGTCACGGTGGTGCGGGGGGCGACGCTGGGGCTGATCGGCACCGTCGACGCCAACGGCGACGTCGTGGACGAGTTACCCGACGGGTGGCGCTTCCCCCTCGAGGTGCTCGCCGTCGATCCCGACGGCTACCACGCGGTGCTGGGCGTCGAGGAGGTCCTCGGGCTCGCGCCCGACGAGGGGCTGCTGAGCGAGAGCTCGGCCGAGGTGCGGCGGCTCGGGCCCGGTGGCGAGCTCCGGTTGAGCGACGGGACCCGGATCACGGTGGCCGGCGTCCTGCCCGACGAGCTGGCCGGGGCGGCCGAGTTGCTGGTCCCCATCGAAAGCCCGCTGTCGGTCGCCACCGACCGCTACCTGCTCGCCCGCACGGTCGAGCCCCCCGACGACCGCGGTCGCGCCCGCCTGCTCGAGCTCGCCGGGCGTGGGTCGAGTGTGGAGCTCGGCGGCGAGGTCCCCGTGCTCCGGCACGCCGCCGGCGTCATGCCGCCGGCGCGGCTGAAGGCACACTTCGGGGAGTTCGCCTACACCGACGGGCCGGGACGCTGGATCCACCAGGGGGTGACCTGGCTCCAGGAGTACTACACCGAGGATTCCGTCCCGATCCTTGGGGAAACCCAGTGTCACCGGGACATGTTCCCACCGCTACAGGCGGCCATGCAGGAGCTCGTGGACCGTGGTCTCGCGCACCTGGTGGACGCCGACGACTTCGGGGGTTGCTGGGCGCCCCGGACCCAGGGGTCGGCGGCGCTGTCCAGCCACGCCTGGGGGATCGCGGTGGATCTGAACGTGGCCGGGAACCACTACGGCGCCGAGCCGACCATGCCCGAGGAGATCGTCGAGGTCATGGCGGCGCACGGGTTCCCCTGGGGCGGTGACTGGCCGGTCCCCGACGGGATGCACTTCGAGCTGGTCGTGGACCGCGACCTCCCCGTCCCCGGGGAGTGACCCGCGCCGCCGTGGTCGAGGTCGCGGGGCGCGAAGCCGGCCATCGGTGTCCCGTCCCCGGGGAGTGACCCGCGCCGCCGTGGTCGAGCCCGCGGGGCGCGAAGCCGGCCATCGGTGTCCGGTCCCCGACCCCGCGCCGCCGTGGTCGAGATCGCGGGGTGGGACGTCGGCCATCCGCGGCCGCAGCGACGGGGGCACGGCAACGGCCCGGACCCCGGTCCCCCGACCGAGCCCGGTCAGCCGGTCGCCTCAGCCCGACCCGTCCCGGCCACGGGGCGCGCCTCCCGCAGGGCCGCCACGACCCGCTGGGCCGTGGGGTGGGACGCCAGGTCCTCGAGCAGCACCGGGAGCGGGAGCCGCCAGTTGTCGGGGCGCTGCTCGGCATCGGTGCCGGGCACGTTGATGCGGTGGGTGGTCCCCAGCGCGTCCTCGAGCTGGGCGACGACCACGTCGCAGCCCGCCCCGCCCAGGAGCCGGGCTGCGGCGACGCAGGCGTCCTCGATACTGGCGTCCCAGGCCACCCCGGCCCGCCGGGCCAGGTCCCCACGCATGCGCTCGATGCGCTCCTCGTCGACGTGGGCACCGACCTCGCGCAGGACGTCGATCTCGGCCCGGCTCCACAGCCCGCCGATCGACGGCAGGTCGTGGGTGGAGATCGAGCCCAGACCGCGCCGGTCCCAGTGCGCGGGCTCCTGCTCCTCGAACCACAGCACGCGGTACCGGAGCATCCCGCGACCCACGAGGTCCTCGCGGACCCCGTCCATCACGGTCCCGAGGTCCTCCCCGACGACGTAGGCCCCCGCCCGGTGCGCCTCCAGCGCGAGGATGTCCAGCAGCGGCCCGCGGTCCTGGTTGACGTAGGTCCCCGAGGTCGGGCCGGCCGGCGGGATCCAGAACAGCCGGTACAACCCGAGCACGGGGTCGAGGCGCAGCGCCGCGGCGTGCCGGAAGGCGGAGCGCAGCGTCTCGATGAAGGGACGGTAGGCGACCTGCCGGAGCTTCCACGGCACGAAGGCCGGGACCAGCCAGTCCTGGCCATCGGGGCCGAGCTCATCGGGCGGGGCCCCGACGGTGGTGTCGGTGGCGAGCACGTCCTGCCACTCCCACGCGTCGGCACCCTCCGGGTCCACGCCGATCGGCAGGTCACGCAGAAGGGGGGCGGCCGCCCCGGCCACCCGGAGCTGCTCATCCAGCAGCCACTGCAACCAGGTGTGGAACCGCAGCCGGTCGGCGTGCTCCTCGGCAGCGGCGGCGACGGCCGCACCCCGGGGGTCACGCAGCTGCTGCGGCCAGCGGCGGAAGCCGCCACCGTGCAGTTCGCTGAGGGTCTCGAAGGTGGCGAAGCGCCGGAGCGCCTCCCCCTGCTCGGCGACGAAGGCCACGTAGCCTGGATCCTGCTCGTCGCGACCACGCAGCTCCCAGAGCTGCTCCATAGCCGCCAGCTTGGCCGCCACCACCCGCCGGCGATCGATCCGCTCACCGTCGCCCCGCGCCAGCGCCGCGAGCCGTGCGAGCTCGTCGGCGTCGAGCTCCTCCACACCCGGGACCCGGTCGACGGCGAGATAGAGCGGGTCCCGGAACCGACGGGAGGACGGGTAGTAGGGGCTGTCCTCGCGCTCCTCCTCGTGGACCACGGCATCGACGGGGTTGACCAGCAGCGCCCGGGCTCCCTGGTCGACCGACCAGGCCGCCAGGCGACGCAGGTCGTCCAGGTCCCCCACCCCCCAGCTGCGCTGGGACCGCACGGAGTACAGCTGCAGGGACCACCCCCAGATCCGCTCGGGGGGCCCGGGCGCGTACCCGGGGCTCGAGATGATCGTGGTCGTGACGCCGTCGTCCCGGTGGAGGCGGTGGTAGCCGAGGGGGAGCTCAGCCGGGAGGGGACCGTCGACGCGCAGCCGTGTCCCGTCCTCGAGCTCCAACTCCCCTGCGGGCACCCACTCCCCGCGGTGGGGGCCGGTGACCACCACGGCGTCCCGGCCATCGGGCACCGACTCCCCCGGCTCGAGGTCCATGGCTGCCACTAGCTGCTCCGCCGCCGCCTCGCTCAGCCGATAGCGGTTCCCGAAGGCGTCGTAGTAGGTCGTCCAGATCCCCAGTGCCTCGAGCTGACCGTGATCCACCTCACCGCTCCTTGACGTACAGCGCGACCGGGAACCCCTCCAGCAACGCCGAGACGGGCTGGGCACCGCCGGTGACCCGACGGCCCGCGAGGACGTCGAGGTGGTCGCCCTCCGGTAACGACAGGGGCGTGTCACCGAGATCGAGCGCGGCGGCCGATCCCGCCAGCTGCCCAACCCGGCAGGGGGCGATCGCGATCGCCCCGTCCCCTCGGACGCAGGCCCACACGCGACGGGCGTCGCGGCCGCGGGCGAACAGCGGTTGGAAGCTCGCGTCGGGTCCGAGCAGGTCGGGCCGTCCATGACGCAGCCGCAGCACCTGGCGGGTCACCCACAGCTTGGCACGCCCGTCCTCGAGGGCAGCGAGCAGGGCCGCGGCCAGCTCCGGTGAGGGCGCCGCACCGTCGAGTTCAGCCGCCAGGTCGGCCAGCAGGTCGTGGTCCACCGGCCGACGGTTGTCCGGGTCGACGAGCGACCGGTCCCACACCTCGGTGCCCTGGTAGGTGTCGGGGACACCGGGCGCGGTGAGCTTGGTCAGCGTCATCGCCAGGGAGGTCACCGCTCCCGCCTCCGCGATCGCCGCCACGGCCTCCTCGACCGCGGCGATCAGCGCCGCGTCCTCGGTCAGCGCCCTGGCATACCGCTCGAGCGACGCCTCGTAGTCGGTGTCGGGCGTCAACCAGTTGGTGGCCTGCTTCCCCTCCCGAGCCGCCTTGACCAGGTACGCCCCCAGCCGCCCGGCGTCGATCGGCCAGGCACCGACGGCCGTCTGCCAGGCCAGGTGCTCGTGGGCGGGCAGGGGCCAGCTCGCACCCACCTGGGCGTCGTCGTCGCTCGCTGACCACGAGGTCGGCAGGCTGCGGGCGCCCGCAGCCAGCGTCTGGAGCCGATCGACGGTCGCCACCCACCACCCCGGTCGCTGGGCCAGCACGGCCAACCGTGCCCGCACGTCCTCGCTGCGCTTGGTGTCGTGGGTCGAGGACAGCCGCATCGTCGCGGGTCGGTGCGCCGCCACCTCGGTGTCGAGTCCATGGAGTTCCGCCACCGACACCCCGACCTCGGCTGGGTCGGACCCGACCTCGTTCACGGCCACGAAGCGGAGGTCCCGGTACAGGACGGTGTCCTCGAAGCCCTTGGCGATGGCCGGCCCCGTCAGCTGCTGGAAGGCGGTGACGAACGCCACCGTGTCGTCGTCCGCTGCTCCGCCGATGAGCACCGCGGCCAGGTCGTGGCAGGCCGCGGCCAGGTCCGGACGGCGGGCGCTGGCCCGTGCCACGGCCTGGGCGACGATCGCCTCGTCCCGGGGGTCCACCGGCTCCTTCCCCGGCCGCAGGTAGGGGCGGTAGACCGGCCACACGACCAGCAGTTCCGTGAGCGCCGCCGCGAGCTCCTCCTCGTCACGGGAGACCACCGCGGTCGCCAGCGCCGTGGCACGGGCGTGCTCCGCTCCGAACAGGGACTCCAGCGCCGCACGCTTCGCCTCGTCCACCAACCGCTCGCGGTGCACCTCGGCACCGGTCAGCCGGGTCTGGAGCTCGTCGAGGATCGGGCCTGCGGCCGGATCGAGGTGGAGACCGAGCGTCGGGGCGGCCAGCTCGTAGCCGACCGTGCCGGCCACGGGCCACTCGTCCCGGAAGCGCTCGCCGTGCTCGAGGATCTTCTCGACGACCAGGTAGGCCTCCTCGCCGACCGCGGCGCGGAGGTCCTCGAGGTAGCCGACGGGATCGGCCAGCCCGTCGGGGTGGTCGATGCGCAGCCCGTCCAGGGTGCCATCGGCGAGCAGCGGGAGCACTGCCGCGTGAACGTCGGCGAACACCTCCGGATCCTCGACCCGCACGCCACCGAGGGTGTCGATGTCGAAGAAGCGGCGGTGATCGAGCTCCTCGTTGGCCCGCCGCCAGAACCCGAGCCGGTAGTACTGACGGTCCAGGAGCGAGCGGAACCGGTCCCGGTCCTCGCGGCAGGTCGCGATGGTCCCGGTGACGTCGGAGGGGTCGAGGTCGGCGTCCTCGAGGGACCCTGGTGCGACCGGCCACGCGTGGTCGTGGTAGACGACCCGCCAGGCCGGAGCCAGGCCGTCCTCGACGTGGGCGAGCTGCAGCGCGTCGCCTGCGAGGGCCTCGGGCAGCGGTTCCCCGAGCTCCGGCAGGAGCAGGGTCGGCTGCCCATGGGGTCCGGGCTGCCAGTGGATGTCGAGGTGGCGGCCGTAGCGGCCCGAGGGCCCGTGGGCGAGGATGTCCCACCACCAGGGGTTGCCCGGGCTGACCAGCCCCACGTGGTTGGGGACGATGTCGAGGATCAGGCCGAGCCCGGCGGCGTGCGCGGTGGCGGCCAGGGCGCGCAGGCCCTCCTCCCCACCGAAGCTGGCCCGGATGCGGGTCGGATCGATCACGTCGTAGCCGTGGGTGGAGCCCGGGACCGCCTCGAGCGACGGCGACAGGTAGAGGTGACTGACCCCGAGGTCGGCGACCCGGGGCACCACCCGCTCGGCGTCGGCGAAGGTGAAGCGATCGTGCAGTTGGAGCCGGTAGGTGGACAGCACCGGCCGCTCGGCGGGCCCACGCCCGACCGCGCGCGCGCCGGTGGCGCCGCCGGCCGGCTTCATCCTGGGGCCCCGTTCTGCTGGCGGAGCACCACCATGCCGCGGGGCGGCACGGCGCGTTCACCGCCGAGAGCGATCTCCTCACGTTCGTCGTCGGGGGCCCTGAGGCGGCGCTCGTCGGTGTCCAGGAGGACCGTGAAGGGTCCCTTCGGCCCCTCAGCCGGCAGCGTGAAGGTGAGCTCCTCGTAGTGGGCGTTGATCAGCAGGAGGAAGGAGTCGTCCAGCACCATCAACCCCCGCTCGTCGGCGCTGGCGAGCCCCGACCCGTTGAGGAAGATCTGCAGCGATCTGGCGAACCCCGACTCCCAGTGCTCGTCCGACATCAGCTCCCCGTCCGGGGTCAGCCAGGCGATGTCGCTGAAGCGTTCACCCCGCACGGCCCGGCCCTCGAAGAAGCGCTTGCGCCGGAACACCGGGTGGGCGTTGCGCAGGTCGATCAGCTCCTGGGTCCAGGCCAGCAGGTCGTGGTCGATCTCGGACCAGTCGAACCAGGAGATCTCGTTGTCCTGGGCGTAGCCGTTGTTGTT
>PWEU01000080.1 GCA_003554005.1 Nitriliruptoraceae bacterium | reverse complement strand
GCCTCGGCGATCTCGATCGCCTCGATGACGACGTCCTCCACCGGCTTGTCGCCCGGGCCGGTCGGCACGCCCGCGATCGCGTCGACCACGTCCTGACCGGCGGTCGTCCGACCGAACACGGCGTAGGCCGGCGGCAGCGGCGCGTCCACGTGGGTGATGAAGAACTGGGAGCCGTTGGTGTTCGGCCCCGCGTTGGCCATCGCCAGCGTCCCGCGGTCGTAGCCGTGCTTGGCCGCAGCCTCGAGCTCGTCACGGAACCGGTAGCCGGGGCCGCCCGTCCCGGTCCCGGTCGGGTCGCCACCCTGGATCATGAAGCCGGAGATGACCCGGTGGAAGATCACCCCGTCGTAGAAGCCCTCACGGGCGAGGAACACGAAGTTGTTCACCGTCTGGGGCGACTCGTCGGCGAACAGCTCGGCGACGATGTCGCCCTTGTTGGTCCGGATGGTCGCCGCATACGACGTCGAGGGGTCGATCGTCAGGCTGGGCGGGGAGCTCCACTGCTGGGCCACGGGGGGTCCTTGTCGGGTGTGGGGATGTCGGGTGTGGGGATGTCGGGCTCGTGCACGTGTCACACACGCGCAGGGTAGGCGCGAGGTGGCGAGCTCACCGGACCTCGACCGTGACCGCCCGGATCACGACCGGCTCGTAGGGTCGCTCGGGGGTCTCGGAGGCGACCTGGGTCGGTGACGCCGCGATGTCGTCGACCACGTCCATGCCCTCGCTCACGGTGCCGACGATCGTGTAGAGCGGCGGCAGCGGCGTGTCCTCCCAGACGATGAAGAACTGCGAGCCGGCGGTGTCGGGGCCGGCGTTGGCCATCGCGACCGTGCCCCGCTCGTAGCCACCCGGGATCAGCGCGAGCAGGTCCTCATCGGTCGGCTCCGCCGGGAGCCCGAGATCCTCGGGGTCCACCCCGGCCTCGATGAGCTCGTCGAGCTCGGCGCGCAGCTGCGGCAGGAGATCCTCCGCGAGCCGCTCCCCCATGACCTCGGCACCGGCGAGCTCGTCCTCGATCGTGTAGCCGGGGAAGGACGGCTCATCGACGCTGTCGACGCTGCAGTCCTCCCGGCCACAACCGGTCCCGGCCGGGTCGCCGCCCTGGATCACCGGAGGGGCCTCGGTCACCCGGTGGAAGATGACCCCGTCGTAGTAGCCCTCCTCGGCCAGGTTGACGAGGTTGTTGACCGCGATCGGGGCATCCGCCGTCGCCAGCTCGACCACGATGTCGCCGCAGGTGGTGGCGAAGGTGGCCGTGTGGGTCGCGGTCTCATCGATCGTGAGGTCGAAGGGCGCGTCGTAGATGGCGCTGGTGACCTCGGGGACGTCGTCCGGGGTCTCGCCGCAGGGGCCGACGGTCTCCTCCGGCTCCTGGGGTTCCTCGGGCGCCGCGAAGGCGTCCTCGTCGAGCCCCTGGTCGTCGATCTCGGGCGACGGCGCCCGGCCGCCATCGCCGATCAGCCCGGCCAGGGCCGCCCCGACCACCGACAGGAACATCAGGCCGGCCATGAGGAAGATGATCTTGCGGTTGCGGGCGGTACGACGCTCGAACCTGGAGCCACCACGCGCGGCGCCGGGCTTGGACTTCTTGGACTGAGCAGCCACGGGAACCTCACGGACGGCGGGACAGGGACCGGTGCGAACCTTTCAGGGTATCCGTCCGCGTCGGGCGGCTATCCGCCAGCAGTGCAGGTGCCAGTGCCGCCGCTGCTCGGCGAGTTCGTCGGGCCAGGCGACCACGTGGCCGACCCCCGTCCCGATCTCCGATCCGCACGCCGGGCACAGGTAGGACTTGCGGGCCTGGAAGCCCGGAACCCGACGCACCGTGTAGCCCTCCAGCAGCGGCAGGGTGGCGTCGAAGGGCGTGGGGTCCGGCACCTGCTCAGCCGTAGACGTAGAACCCTCGGCCCGCCTTCCGCCCGAGGAACCCGGCCTCGACCATGTGCTGCAGCAGCGACGCGGGCGCCATCGACGGCTGACGGAACTCCCCCTGCAGCCGCTCGAGGATGGCCAACGTCACGTCGAGCCCCACCACGTCCATCAGCTCGAAGGGCCCCATCGGGTACCCGCAGCCGAGCTTCATCGCGGTGTCGATCTCCTCGGCGGTGGCGTAGTGGGAGTCGAGCATCTTGACCGCGTCGTTGAGGTAGGGGAACAGCAGGGTGTTGACGATGAACCCCGCCCGGTCCCCGCACAGCACCTCGGTCTTGCCGACGCGCGCGACGAACGCACGTGCGAGCTCGGTGACCGCCGGGTCGGTCCGCACGGTGGTGACGACCTCGACCAACCGCATGATCGCGGCGGGATTGAAGAAGTGCAGCCCCAGCACCCGGTCGGGACGGGTCGTGGCCATCGCGCACTCGACCACCGGCAACGACGAGGTGGTGGTCGCGAGCACCGCCCCCGGGCCGAGGACGCCGTCGAGTTCGGCGAACAGCTGGCGCTTGATGTCGAGGTCCTCTGCGACGGCCTCGACCACCACGTCGCAGTCGGCGAGCTGGTCGAGCTCGGTGACGGGAGCGATGCGGGCCAGGATCCGGTCGCGCTCCTCGGCCTCCAGTCGCCCCCGATCGACCTGACGGCCGAGCGAGGACGCCACCTTGTCACGAGCGGCGGCCGCCTTCTCGGCGCTGCGCCCTCGCAGCGACACCTCGAAGCCGGAACGGGCACAGACCTCGGCGATGCCCGTGGCCATGGTCCCCGTCCCGATCACGCCGACGTGCCGCCACCCCTCGACCAACGCCGGGTCGGCGGGCGGACGCAGGTCGTCCTCCAGCACGGTGCGCGAGGCGCCCGGTTCCTCGTAGCGGTAGAAGCCACGGCCGGCCTTGCGGCCGGTGTAGCCCGCCGAGGCCAGCTGGCTCAGCACGGGCCGCGGTGCGAAGCGCTGGTCGCCGAACTGGGCGTGCATCGCGTTCATGATGCCCACGAAGGTGTCGATGCCCACCAGGTCGGTCAGCGCGATCGGCCCCATCGGCAACCCCGTACCCAACCGCATGGCGGCGTCCACGTCCTCCTTGGTCGCGTACCCGCCCTCGACCATGCCGACCGCCTGGTTGAGATAGGGGAACAGCAGCTGGTTGGCGATGAAGCCGCGCCGGTCGCCGACCACCACCGGGACCTTGCCGATGCGCTCGGCGAAGCGACGTGCCACCTCGACGACCGACTCGTCGGTGACCACCGTGCGGACCAGCTCGATCAGCTGCATGACCTGGGCGGGGTTGAAGAAGTGGAAGCCGAGCACCCGGTTGGGACGCTTGGTCACCACGCCGATGTCCATCACCGGCAGCGAGGAGGTGTTGGTCGCGATGATCGCGTCCTCGCTGACGTAGCGGTCGATGACCTGGAACGCCGCCTGCTTCTCCCCCAGTGCCTCCGGCACGGCCTCCACGACCAGGTTGCACGGTGCGAGCTGCGCGGGGTCGGCGGTCACCGTGATGCGGGCGATGATCTCCTCGCGCTCCTCCGGGGTGAGCCGCTCGCGGCGGATCTGACGGTCCAGCGATCCGGCGATGCGCTGCTGGCAGGCCACGACAGCGTCGTCATCGATCTCGACCACCGTCGCCGGCACCCCGTGCCGCGCCACGAGCTCGGCGATCCCCGCCCCCATCGTGCCGCCGCCGACGATCCCGACCTGCTCGATCTCCCCCGTGCTCACGTCCGACACCTCGTGACCTCCCGACCGGTTCGGACCACCGTCGTGGCCCCCGGTCAGCCTACGCGCCGGGGGCCCGTCGACCGGTGGTGGCGGCCGCACGGTCCAGCGCCGTGCGGGTGGTGTCCTCGGGGAACGGCGACATGACCAGCACGCTGGCGACGGATCGCACCCCACCGATGGCCTCCCGGCACAGGGCGGCGAGGTGAGCGTGCTGCTGGCGCCGGATGGACAGCAGCGCCTGGGAGGTGGGGGCACCGTGTCCGGGGACCACCACCTCGGCGTCCAGGGCCTCGAGCTGCGCGAGCGTGGCGGGCCACTCGAAGGGGAAGGCGTCCTCGAAGGCCGGGGGTGCCCCGACCTCGACCAGGTCACCGGCCAGCACGGTGGCAACGTCGGGGACGTGCAGGACCAGGTCGTGGTCGGTGTGGCCGTGCCCGAGGAGCAGCAAGTCCACGTCCCGGTCACCGAGGTCGATGCGGTGACGGGCCTCGACGAGGTGGTCGGGGACGGGGATCGGGCTGGCCCGCAGGTGGGCGTGGTGCTCCTCGTCCAGCCAGGACAGCCACCGTTCCCGCTCCGCGACCCCGTGCCGGGTGAGCGTCTCGCGGCAGCCCCGGCTGGCGTAGAGCGGGACGCCGGGGAAGGCGCCGGCCCCCAGGCTGTGATCGAGGTGGGCGTGGGTCAGTGCGACGGCGGTCGGGACGGGCACCGGGAGCTCTGCCAGATGCCGACGGACCTCGGCCGCCTCGTGGAGCGAGGTCCGGGTGTCCACGAGCAGCACCCCGTGCCCGCCGGCGACGACCGTGACGTTGACGTCGAAGGGGTCGTAGCGACGGACCCAGATGCGGTCGGCGACCTCCTGCCAGGGCGTGGTGGCGGGCATGGTCAGGCCACCACCGGCTGGAAGCGATCGGACTCGTCCGCGGCGAAGGGCCCGACCAGCGCGAGGTCACGGGGTCCGGCCAAGACCCGGCGAGCCACGGCCTGCACGGCACCGACGTCCACGGCGGCGATCCGCGCGAGCGCCTCATCCCCGCCGATCGGCTCGAGCCCGGTCACGACCTGCTTTCCGAGCCGGGACATCCGCGATCCGGTGTCCTCGAGCCCGAGCACGGTGGCGCCGGACAGCGCCCCCTTGGCGCGGTCCCCCTCGGCCCCGCTCACGTCGTCGGCGAGGCGGTCGAGCTCGTGGGTGAGCACGTCCAGCACCTCGTCGACCTTGCCCGGCGCCGTGCCGACGTAGGCGCCGAGCAAGCCCGCGTCGGTGTAGGCGGCGGCGTAACTGAAGGGCGTGTAGGCCAACCCGCGGGTCTCGCGGATCTCCTGGAACAACCGCGAGGACATCCCGCCACCCAGGACGGTGTCGAGGACCTTGAGGGCGAAGCGGTCCTCGTCGCGGTGGTCCAGCCCGGCACCGCCGAGCACCAGGTGCGCCTGCTCGCTGGGGCGGTGGCGGATCGTGACCGCCCCGGTGCGGTAGCCCTCGACCTGGCGGCGCTCGGCCTGCGAGCGACCCGGCCGGCCCAGGTCACCGAGCAGCCCGTCGGCCAGGGCGACGACGCGGTCGTGCTCGACGTTGCCCGCCGCGGCAACCACCAGGGCCTCGGGCCGGTAGCGGTCGAGGTAGTAGCCGTGGATCGTGTCCCGGTCCAGCCCGCTGATGGACCCGAGGGTGCCCAGGGTCTCCGCCGCCAGAGGGTGATCACCCAGCACCAACTGGCAGAACTCGGTGTGGACCAGCTCGTCGGGCGCGTCGTGGAGCGCATCGAGCTCCGAGAGCACGACCTGGCGTTCGGCCTCGACGTCCTCGGGGCGGTTGCGCGCGGCGACCAGCATGTCGGCCAGCACCTCGAAAGCCAGGGGGAGGTCGACGTCGAGCACCCGGGCGTAGAAGCAGGTGAGCTCCTTGGAGGTGAAGGCGTTCAGCTCCCCACCCACGCTGTCCAGCGACTCGGCGATGTCCCGGGCCGAGCGGGTGGCGGTGCCCTTGAACAGCGTGTGCTCGAGGAAGTGGGAACAGCCGGCCTCGCCCGGGCGCTCGTCGCGCGACCCGACGGCCAGCCACAGCCCGAGGGTGACCGACCGAACGGAGCTCATCGTCTCCGTGACGACCCGCACCCCGGAGGACAGCGTGGTGGACTCGTGGGGCACGGGTGACCTCGGAACGGGACGGGCGGCTGGTCCGCTTGGAGGAGGGTACGCGCCCGGCGTCGACCAGGCCCGACACGACGGCGGGCGGCCCGAAGGCCGCCCGCCGCTCTCGTCGCCGTCCGGTCAGTCGCGGTCGCGCGACCGGCTACGGGTCCGGGTACGGGTCCGCCCGCCGGCGTCACCGCCGCTGTCGCCGCCGCTGTCCCGGCCGCTGTCACCGCTGCGGTCACCGCTGCGGTCCCGGTCACGACCGCCACCCTCGCGGCCACCCCGGTCACCGCTCCCGCGGCCACCCCGCTCCCGACCACCACGTTCACGGTCGCGGGCACGGGGCCGCTCCTCCCCGGCGTCGTCACCGGGGGCGTCGGCTGGGGCGTCGGCGGGGGCGTCGGTGGCCGCCGCCTCTCCGGCCTTCTCACCGACGTACTGCAGCTTGAACTTGCGACCACCATCGAGCACGTCGAGCACCTCGACGAGCACCTGCTCGCCGACCTCGACGGCCTCCTCGGCGTGGCCGAGCCGCTTGCCCTTCATCTTCGACAGCTCGGAGATGTGGAGCAGCCCGTCGGTGCCAGGCGTCAGGGAGACGAACGCACCGAAGTCGACCGTCTTGACGACGGTGGCGTGGTAGCGCTCGCCCTTCTCCGGCAGCTGCGGGTTGGCGATCGCGTTGATGCGGTCGAGGGCGTCCTGGGCCACCTCGCGGGAGTTCGCGTAGATCTTGACGACCCCGCGACCGGCCTCCTCGTCGACGTCGATCTGGGCGCCGGTCTCTTCGACCAGCTCCTTGATGATCGCGCCGCGCGGGCCGATGACAGCACCGATCTTGTCCTGGGGGATGTGGACGATCTCCACCCGAGGCGCGCCGTCGGCGACCTCCTCGCGGGGCTCGGCGATGGCGTCGTTCATCACGTCCAGGATGTCGAGGCGGGCCTCACGGGCCTGCAGCAGCGCGTCCTGGAGCACGTTGGCCGGGATGCCGGCGAGCTTGGTGTCGAGCTGCAGGGCGGTGATGAAGCCCTCCGGCCCGGCGACCTTGAAGTCCATGTCGCCGAAGAAGTCCTCGACGCCCTGGATGTCGGTCAGGGTGGTGTACTTGCCGTTCTCGTACACCAGCCCCATGGCGATGCCGGCGACCTGGGCGTGGGTGGGCACCCCGCCGTCCATCAGGGCCATCGACGCGGCGCAGACCGAGCCCATCGAGGTGGAGCCGTTGGAGCTGAACACGTCGGAGACGAGCCGCATGGCGTAGGGCCACTCCTCGGTGTCGGGCAGGATCGGGATCAGGGCCCGCTCGGCGAGCGCCCCGTGGCCGATCTCGCGCCGCTTGGGGCTGCCGACCCGGCCGGCTTCGCCGGTGGAGTAGGGCGGCATGTTGTAGTGGTGCAGGAACAGCTTCTCGTCCGCCGGGTCAAGGGTGTCGAGACGCTGGCCCTCCCGGGTGGTCCCGAGCGCCAGCACGGAGACGACCTGGGTCTCGCCACGCTGGAACAGCGCGGAGCCGTGGGTCTTGGGCAGCACCTCGACCTCGGCGGTCAGGGGACGGATCTCGGTCGCGCTGCGGCCGTCGATCCGGAAGCCCTCGTCGACGATCAGACGGCGAACGACCTTCTTCTCGGTCGTGCGGAACGCCTCACCAGCCTGCTTGCGCAGCTCGTCCTCGTCGAGGTCACCGACCCCGGCGGCCACGACCGCGTCGACGACCGCGGCCTTGACCTCAGCGATCGCCTCGTCCTTGCCCTCCTTGGAGAGCTCGGCCTGGCGGTAGACCTCGAGGACCTTGGCTTCGCCCTCGGCCCACGCCGCGTCGAAGACCTCGTCGGAGTGGTCCAGGAACAGCGGGTACTCGCCGGCGTCACGGACCCCGACCTCGTCGACGAAGGCCTGCTGGGCCTCGCAGAGCTGGCGGATGATCGGCTTGACGTCCTCGATCGCCTGACCGACGACCTGCTCGGTCGGCGCCGGGGCACCCATGTCGATCTTGATCCAGCTGTCGGGGGTGGCCTCGGCCTCGATCATCAGGATCGCGACCTCACCGTCGTCCTCGACGCGCCCGGAGATGACCATGTTGAACACGGCCTCCTCCTCGAGCTCCTCGAAGGTCGGGAAGGACACCCAGGAGCCGTCACGCAGCATCGCGTAGCGCACCGCGGCGACGGGGCCGGCGAAGGGCAGACCGGACAGCATCGTCGACAGCGACGAGCCGTTCATGGC
>PWEU01000398.1 GCA_003554005.1 Nitriliruptoraceae bacterium | reverse complement strand
CTCCCCGGCCGACGAGGGGCGGAGGACGGCAGCGGCTAGCACTGAGCGGCGCCGCCGGGCGCACTCCGGGTCCAAGCGCCCGCCGGTGTCCCGCGATGTCGATCCGTGGTCGCGATGCCGATGGCCGCGTGCACGACCTCGACCCTGTCCCGATGGCGGCATCACAGGGCTTGCGGTCGGCGGTGCCCGACAGGAGATTGGGGGCAACGACGGCACGGCCCTCGCCGGGGACGTGCGCCGCGGTCGGCGGTCTGCTTGCGGGCACAGGCGTCCTGGATGCCGGGCCCATCGCCGCCCGCGGAGGCCGGCATCCGCCAGGACGCGAGGACGCTAGGAGGAAGCCGTGAGCGCCGAGGACACCAAGACCATCGACGACCGCGAGGCGGATGGCACGACCGCCCAGGCGGGTGAGGGCGACGCGATCGGCTGGCACGCCCTGGAGACCGAGGAGGTCATCGAACGCCTCGACGTCGACCCCGACGCCGGCCTCACCACCGAGGAGGCCTCGCGGCGCTTCGAGGAGCACGGTCCGAACGAGATCGGCGGTGACGAGGGCACCCCGTGGTGGCGCACTCTGGTCGGCCAGTTCCGCAACCCGCTGATCTACATCCTGATCATCGCCGCTGTCGTCACGTTCCTGCTCGGCGACTACATCGACACCGGGGCGATCGTGGCGGTCCTGGCGCTCAATGCCCCGATCGGGTTCATCCAGGAACGCCGGGCGGAAGCCTCGGTCCAGGCCCTGATGTCCCTGGTGAGCCCGACCGCGGAGGTGCTCCGTGACGGCGAGGAGGTGGAGATCGAAGCTCACGAGGTCGTCCCCGGCGACATCGTGGTGCTCGACTCCGGAGAACGGGTCCCGGCCGACCTCCGGCTGCTGTCGATCACCGACCTGCAGCTCGACGAGTCACTGTTGACCGGCGAATCGACCCCGGTCGGCAAGGACCCCGAACCGGTGGATGAGGAGCTGCCGTTGGCCGAGCGCAGCAGCATGGCCTACGACGGCTCCGCCATCGCCAGTGGCCGGGCGGTCGGGGTCGTCGTCGCCACCGGTGAGCGCACCGAACTCGGTCACATCGCCGAGCAGATGCGTGAGACCGAGGACATGCGCTCTCCCTTGCAGGAGCGGATGGACTCCTTCGCCCACATCATCGGTGTGGTGATCCTGGTCTCGGTCGTGCTCACGGTGCTGCTCGGCCTCGCCCTCGGTGAGTCTTTCACCGACATGCTGTCGGTGGCTGCGGCGTTGGCGGTGGCGGCGATCCCGGAGGGCCTGCCGGTGGTGCTGACGGTGGCGCTCGCGCTGGGAGTGCGCCGCATGGCGGACCGCAACGCGATCATCCGCCGGCTCGCAGCCGTCGAGACCCTGGGATCCACGACCCTGATCGGGTCCGACAAGACCGGCACGCTCACCCTGAACCGGATGTCGGTCGAGCAGCTGTGGACCGGCGACGACCGGTTCGTGTTCGAGGAGGAAGGGCTGCCGAGCGACCCCCGGGAGGCGGATCGGCGGGAGCCGCCGAGCTCGGATACCGACGTCCGCACGTTGGCCCTGCTCGCCGGCGTCCTCGCCAACGAGGGCACGTACCGGGTGGCGGACGAGGAGGGGGGGGAGACCAAGGGTGACCCCACCGAGACGGCGTTCCTCGTGGCCGCGGCTCGTCACGGCTTCGAGCCCGGTGAGTGCCACGAGGTCTGGGAGGAGATCGCCGGTATCCCCTTCGAGTCCGAGCGGAGGTACGCGGCGAGCTTCCGTGAGCGCGACGGCGACCACCACGTGTTCGTCAAGGGGGCACCGGAGAAGCTGCTCGAGATGTGCGAGCGCATCGCTCGGGTCGGCGATGACGGCGAGGTGGAGACGAGCGAGCTCGACCCCGAGCAGGTACAGGAACTCGCCGAGGAGATGGCCACTCACGGTCTCCGCGTCCTGGCGACGGCCCACCGGCAGCTCGACGGTCCGCCTGAGGACCCCGAGGACCCGGGAGAACCGTCCGGTCTGACCCTGCTGGCGCTCCACGGGCTGCTCGATCCGCCCCGTGACGGCGTCAAGGAGGCGATCGAGCGGTGCCAGGGTGCGGGGCAACGGGTGATCATGATCACCGGCGACCATGCCAACACCGGCCGTGCGATCGCCCACGAGCTGGGCATCGTGCAGGATGCGGACGCCGAGGTGCTCACTGGTCCCGATGTCGAGGAGATGGACGACGAGGAGCTCCGGGAGCGTGTCAGCGAGGTCGCGGTCTTCGCTCGTGTCGACCCCGATCACAAGCTGCGTATCGTCGAAGCTGCCCGGGGGCCGCACGAGGTCGTGGCCGTCACCGGTGACGGGGTCAACGACGCCCCTGCCCTCAAGCGTGCCGACATCGGGATCGCGATGGGTGAGAGCGGGACCGACGTCGCCCGTGAGGCCTCGGAGTTGGTGCTCGCCGACGACAACTTCGTGAGCATCGCCGGCGCCGTGGAGCAGGGGCGCATCACCTTCGACAACGTCCGCAAGGTGACCTTCTTCCTGATCTCGACCGGGGTCGGCACCTTCATCGTGATCCCGATCTCGATGCTGTTCGGCTGGCCGTTGATCATGGTCCCGGCCCAGGTGCTGTGGGCCAACCTGATCACCAAGGGCCTGCAGGACCTGTCGCTGGCCTTCGAGCCGGGGGAGCCGGACGTCCTCGATCGACCGCCGCAGGGTCGGGAGGAGCCGGTGATCACGGGGCCCCTGTGGATCCGCACGGCGATCAGCGGGGCGTGGATCGGCGCAGGGGGGCTGGTGATGTTCGCCTGGGCGTTGGCCCAGGACTACACGCTCGCCCAGGAGCGCACCGTCGCACTCACCACGCTCGTGCTCTTCCAGGCCTTCCACCTGTTCTCCAGCCGCTCGGAGCTGCGATCGGTGTTCACGATGAACCCCTTGGAGAACTGGTTCCTGGCGTACGCGCAACTCGGGGCCCTGGTGGTCCACATCGGTGCGCTGTACTGGGCGGGGACGCAGTTCGTGCTGCGCGTGGCGCCGGTGCCCTTCGAGGCGTGGTGGCGGATGCTCGCCATCAGCGTCACGGTGTTGGCGGTGGTGGAGGTCGACAAACTGATCCGTCGCCGCCTGGCACGGAGGCAGGAGCCGGCCGAGGCAGCGGCGGCCACCGACTCCTGACCACCTCCGGCGGGTCGGGCGTGGCCGTTCGACCGTCGTGGCGCTTGCACGCGCCGGCGGCGGCCTTACGGTGAGGGTGAGGTGGCGTGGAGCGACCTCAGCGACCCCATCGACCCCACCGACTCCCGATCCGCTCATCGATCGAAGGAACCAGCATGATGCGTCGACTCGAGAAGAGCCACGACAAGGTCATCGGCTACTCCCTGTCCGGTGAGGTGACCGAGGACGACTACCCCCAGCTTGCCAGCGAGCTGCGCGACGAGATCGCCAAGCATGACGCGATCCGCGTGCTGTTCCGCCTCTCCGATCTGGAGCTGTCGAGCTTCTTCACCGCGCTGGACGAGCGGCTCAGCTTCGTGCGGGAGAACCGCGACGACGTGGAGCGGGTCGCCGTCGTCACCGATGACACCGCGACCCAGCTGCTGTCGAAGGCCGCTCAGGCAGGACCGGTGGAGCTGCAGACCTTCTCCTCCGACGACGAGTCCAAGGCGTGGGCCTGGCTCGAGTGAGCCACGATCCGCCCTGCCCGGGCGGGGCTGGTGCTCGGCACCAGATCTGCGCCCCGGTCGGAGAGGTAGCAGCCTCACCAGCGTCCAGGAGTGGGAGCGAGCGCCGTGGGCCACCGCATCACCATCGGCTCCATCGCTGGCATCGAGGTGCGCATCCACCGGTCGTGGGTGCTCATCGCGTTGCTGATCGGATGGAGCTTCTGGAACCGGTTCGTGGTCATCGGCTACGCCCCGACCCCGGCGGTGGTCATGGCGGTCATCGGCGCGGCCCTGTTCTTCTTCTCCGTGCTGGTACACGAGTTCGCCCACGCGCTCGAGGCGCAGCCCCGAGGCGTCGAGGTCAGTGGCATCACGCTGTTCCTCTTCGGCGGCGTCACCGAGATGTCCTCCGACATCCGCCGCCCCCGTGACGAGTTCGCCCTGACCGCGATCGGTCCCTTCTCGAGCCTCGTGCTCGCGGCGATCTTCGGCCTGGTCGCCTTCTACAGCGCGCAGGTAGGGCTCGAATTGGTCGCGCAGGTCGCCGGCCTGCTCGGCTGGATCAACCTCGCGCTGGGAGTGTTCAACCTGCTCCCGGGGGCGCCGCTGGACGGCGGCCGCATCCTACGCGCGTTGGTGTGGTGGGTGACCGGCGACCGGCAGCGGGCGGTGAGGTTCGCGGCCCGGACCGGTCAGCTCCTGGCGGCGCTGATCGTCAGCTTCGGGATCGTGCAGTTGTTGTTCGTGCCCGCCGCAGCGATCGGCGGCATCTGGCTCATCGTCATCGGAGGGTTCCTCGCCTTCGCAGCCCAGAGCGAGATCGCGCAGCAGGCGATCGACGAGAGGCTCGGGGGCCTCACCGTCGGCGAGCTCCTGCATCGCGACGAGCTGGTGACCCTGACGGCGGACACCGATGTCGCCACCGCCGTCGAGCAGCTGCGGGTGGGGCCGGAGGGCACCCTCGCGATCACGCGCGATGGCCGCACGGCCGGCGTCCTGCTCCTGGAGGACGTGGCGAAGCTGCCCGCGGACCAGCGTGCCGGACGTCCGGTGGCAGAGGTCATGCTGCCGGTCGAGGAGTTGCCCTCGGTCGATGGTGGCGCGGAGATCACCGAGGCGCTGCGCGAGATGGCCGGTGGACGTCCCCTTGCGGTCACCGCCGACGAGGAGGGCGGAAAGCGCATCGAGGGCGTGGTCACGCCGGAGCAGCTCGAACGCGTCGTCAGGCGGAGCCTGCAGCTCGGTGAGGAGCAGGCACCGGCGGCCTCCGGGACACGGCCGGATGATGCCGGACACCTCCCACAGGCGGGTGGCTGATGCGCAAGCTGCTGTTCGGCGTCGCGATCCTGCTGCTGGTCTGGGCCGCGGGTGTCGTGCCCATCCCACTCGCCGTGACCGAGCCCTCCCCCGCGATCGCGGTGCCGGAGGTCATCGAGCTGGACGACGGACTGCCGAGCGAACTGCCGGACGAGCTCCACCTCACGGTCGTGCGGTTGGAGCCCGCGACCATCGCGAGCGCGGCCCGGGTGCTGGTCGTCGGCGATCGAGAGCTGAACCTCCTCCCGACCCTCGTGCCACCCGACGTGGACCCGGACCAGCTCGAGGAGTTCCAGCGGGAGCTGTTCCGTGAGAGCATCCGCGCTGCGGTCGCCGTCGGACTGGATGCCGCGGGCCTGGAGGTCACGGTCGACGGGGACGGCGCACGGGTCATCGCGACGCTGCCCGGGACCCCCGGTGCCGAGGCTTTCGAGGAGGGCGACGTCATCACCACGGTCGACGGCACCGAGGTGGCACTGGCCAGCGAGCTGGTGGCGATCCTCGGTGACCGTGTCGCTGGGGAGCAGGTGCAGATCACCGTGCTGCGTGACGACGAGGAGCTGACGCGCACCGTGGAGCTCGTCCCGCTCGAGACCGGGACGGACGTGGGCCAGATCGGCCTCGGGGTGCTGGTGGCCACCGTCGACCTGCGCATCGACGCTCCCGTGGAAGCACGGGCGATCGGGGATCGGCGCATCGGGGGACCGTCGGCCGGGCTGATGCTGGCCCTCGGCGCCTACGACGCCGCGACCGAGGAGGCGCTCGCTGGCGGTCGCATCATCGCCGGCACCGGCACGATCGATCTCGCCGGCAACGTCGGCCCCGTCGACGGGGTCGCGGCCAAGGTGCGCGGGGCGCTGCTCATCGATGCCGAGGTGTTCCTGGTCCCCGAGGCGCTGGTCGACGTGGCGGAGGGGGCGGCACCGCCTGAGCTCGAGGTCCTCGGGGTCGCGACGCTCGAAGAAGCCATCGACGTGCTGTCGGACTGAGGGAGATCCCACGATGGAACTGCGTTCGCTGGTCAACGACAACCCTGCCCACATCGTGCTGCTCGTGATCGACGGTCTGGGCGGCTACGCCGACTGGGAACGCGCCAGCGAGCTCGAGGCGGCCAGGACGCCCAACCTCGACCAGCTGGCGTCCGAGTCCGCGTGCGGCCTGGCGCTGCCGGCCGGACCGGGGATCACGGTGGGGTCGGGTCCCGGGCATCTGGCCCTGTTCGGGTACGACCCTCTGGAGTACGACCTCGGACGCGGTCTGCTGTCCGCCATCGGGCTGGGTGTGGAGCTGGAGGCGGGGGACGTCGCGGCACGGGGCAACCTCGCCTTCCTCGACGACGAGGGCCGGGTGACCGACCGGCGCGCCGGGCGGATCGACGACGAGCGCGCAGGCGCGATCGTCGAGCACCTCCAGGCCGAGGTCGCTCTCGACGACGTCGAGGTCACGTTCCGACACGTCTCCGAGCACCGCGTCCTCCTCGTCCTCCGAGGCGACGGGCTGGACCCCCGCGTCGAGGCCCTCGACCCTCAGCGTGTGGGCGTCCCACCGCGTGAGCCCACCGCGACCGCGCCCGAGGCCGAGGGGACGGCCGAACTGCTGCGGCAACTGGACGCGGCGATCAGGGACTCGCTGGTGCAGCAGGACGCTGACGCGGTGCTCTTCCGCGGCTTCGACACCCTCCATGAGCTGCCCAGCATGCAGGACCGGTTCGGTGTGCATCCTGCCACCGTCGCCAACTACCCGATGTACCGGGGGGTGGCCCGCCTGGTGGGGATGGACGTGCTGCCCGTGGTGGCCTCGCTGGCCGAGCAGGTGGAGCTCATGTCGGCGCACTGGGGCGACTATGACTACCTGTTCGCCCACGAGAAGGCCGCAGACCGAGCCGGCCACGACGGGGATCGCGAGGCGAAGGTGGCAGCGATCGAGGCGGTCGATGAGGTCATCCCCGACCTGGTCGGACTCGCCCCCGACGCGTTGGCGATCACCGGCGACCACTCGGCTCCGACCCAACTCGAAGCCCACTCCTGGCACCCCGTGCCGACGCTGATCTGGGGTGAGAAGGTCGGCCGCGACGACGTCCGCAGCTTCGGTGAACGCGCCTGCGCCCTCGGGCTGCTCGGCCATCTGCGCACCCAGGACCTGATGCCGCTGCTGCTCGCGTCCGCAGGGCGACTCGAGAAATACGGAGCGTGAGATTCCCCGGTCCCTCAGCCCGTCAGACGGACCTGGGGCCGTAGCTCCTCGAGCTGCTGACGTGCGAACAGTTCCGTCCCCGGTGTGAGTACCGACGCCGCGGCGGCGGCGACCCCCCAGGCGCAGGCCTCGGCTGGTGCGTCGCCCTGTGCCAGACGGAACACGATGGCGCCGATGAGACTGTCGCCGGCTCCTGCGTCACTCACGGCCTGCCCCGGCAGCGGTGGCGTCTGGAGCTCGACGTGGCCATCGTCGTCGGTGGAGCACAGCACCCCCTGATCGCCGAGCGTGGTGATGGCCACCTCGGTCGCTCCGTCGGAAAGCAGCAGGTCGTTCGCTTCCCTCGCGTCGTCGAAGGTCTCGGCGGTCCGGCCGATGAGCTCGGCGACCTCGCGTCGGTTGGGCTTGGTGAGGTACAGGCCCTGGCCGAGGGCGGCTTCCAGGGCTGGACCGGAGGTGTCGAGGATGACCCGCGCCCCCTGCTCGGCGGCTCGCCGCGCCGCTTCGCCGTAGAAGTCGACGGAGGGGCCATCGGGAAGGCTGCCGCTCAGCACGACGTACGACCCGGGCGCGAGATCGGTGAGCAGCGCGGACAGACAGTCCTCCGCCTCGTCACCGGACAAGCGAGGCCCGCTGGGAACGACGTGGTAGGTGCGCCGGCCCTCGTCGATGAGCAGGATGACGGCCTCACGGGTCTCCTCGTCGATGTCCACGGCGGTGTGGTCGAGCCCCTCCTCATCGAGCAGTCGGCCGAGGCGCTGGCCGATCTGGCCCCCGCTGGTGTGCACCGCTCGGGCAGCGCCCCCCAACTCCACGACCGCCCGCGCCACGTTGATGCCGCCACCCCCGCCGACCACGCTGCGTGTGCGAGCGCGGCTCTTGCCACCCTCCTGGAGGTCATCGAGTTGCCAGGTGAGGTCCACCGTCGGGTTCAGGGTCAGGGTCCGGATCGATGACATGGAAGCCCCTCAAGTCGGTGGGCCGGTGGGCCGGTGGG
>PWEU01000367.1 GCA_003554005.1 Nitriliruptoraceae bacterium | reverse complement strand
CTAGGGGGTCTCGGGCTCTCGGGGGCCTCAGCGGCCTCAGCGGCCTCAGCGGAACAACCGGCCTCAGCGGCCTCGAGAGCCTTCATCCTGCGCCGCTCGGGCAGCACCGGCGAGCGCCTCGATGGTGCGCACAGCTGCGGCGCGCTCGGGAGCGATGGACGCGATCATGACCTCGTCGGCTTCCGCTGCGGCCGCGAACCGGCTGAGCTGCTGCCGCGCCTCCTGGGGCGTGCCCACCGCCGTATAGCGCAGCATCTCCCAGGCCGGCGACCCCGACGGCGAGTCGAGCAGCAGGTCCGCCTCCTCCTCCGTCAGCCGCCGTCCGGGCCGGCTGAACACGAGCCTCGCCCGGGACCGAGCGGCTCCACGGAGCAGCATCTTCGCCTCCTCCTCGGTGGGGGCGGCGATCGCGTTCATGCCCGCGATGACGTAGGGCCGCTCGCAGGCCGGTGAGGGTTGGAACCCACTCCGGTAGGCCTCGACGGCCGGGTGCAGAGCGGCCGGGGCGAAATGCGAGGCGAAGGCGTAGGGCAGGCCGAGCTGAGCCGCGAGCCGCGCACCGAACAGCGAGGAGCCCAGGATCGTGATCGGCACGCGGCTCCCGGCACCCGGCACGGCGTCGACGCCCGGCACCAGGGACCGGCCGGCGAGGTAGCCCAAGAGCTCGCGGACGTCGTCCGGGAACCGCTCGGCGGCCGCTGTGCTCCGGCGCAGGGCGTGCAGCGTCCGCTGATCGGTCCCGGGCGCCCGTCCAACCCCGAGGTCGATCCGCCCTGGATGGAGCGTGGCCAGGGTCCCGAACTGCTCGGCGATCGTGAGTGGCGCGTGATTGGGCAGCATGATCCCACCCGCCCCCAACCGGATCGTCGAGGTGTGGGCAGCGACGTGCGCGATCAGCACGCTGGTCGCCGCCGAGGCGATCCTCGGGATGTTGTGGTGATCGGCGTACCAGACCCGCCGGTAGCCGAGCGCCTCAGCTCGCTGGGCCAGGTCGAGAGTGCCATCGAGGGCCACAGCGGTGGTCTCGCCGCGGTGCACCGGAGCGAGGTCGAGGATCGACCACGGCAGCAGATCGGGACGGTCGACTGGTGCGGGCGAGGTCATCCGGTCTCCTGGTCACGGGAGGGGGATGCGAGGAGGCTGGCACCGACTCGCGGCTCGACGCAGTTCGGCACAGGTCGGACCGGTTCGACGCAACACGGCGCAGCACCTCCGGCCACCATCGTCACCGACGCGTCCCTGCATCCCAGCCCGACGGCCTCGACGGCGCGCTGCCAGGCGGGACGCCGAGGACGATCACGACGGAGCGCAGGACGCAACGGTGGGATCCCGGATCGAACCGAGACCCCCTGCCCGCGCCCCGAGCCCGGAGCTGGAGAGGGGATTCGAACCCCTGACCTATCGCTTACGAGGCGATTGCTCTACCGACTGAGCTACTCCAGCAGGAGGGCGGAAGGGTAGCGAGCCGGCCGCGCGAGCTCAGAACGACAGCGGTGTGGGGGCTCCGTCCGGCGACGCCGAGGTGGCGGACCCGGAAGCCGTCCCGTGCGACGGCGACAACGTCGAGGTGGCGGGCGGCGCCGGAGCCGTTAGCGTGCGACTGCCGTGCGAGGAGGTCGGCGGGATGGGAGCGATCGAGATCCAGGGCTGCTGGCGCAGCACCGCCGGAGTCCACGAGGTCTGGGCGGTGCTCACCGACCTGACGACCTGGCCTGACTGGTGGCCTGCCATCAGCGAGGTGGAGGTCGTCGAGCCGAGGGGATCAGCTCTGGCCGCGGCGCGACTGACCTTCTCCACCAGGCCACCGCTACGCCCGCTCGTCACCACACTCGAGGTGGTCGACCAGACGGCACCTAGCCGCCTCGACGTGCTGGTCGCTGACGGCCCGCTAGGCGGCCACGGCGTCTTCACCGTCGATGAGGATCCCGAGGGCAGCCGGTCGTGCTACGACGTGTCGCTATCGGTCCGCTCGCTGCTGTTCCGGCCGCTGGAGCCGATCCTCCGCAGCGGCACCCGCACGAGCGGCCGGGCGCGCCTCGAGCGCGCCGGCGAAGATCTGGCCCGCCTCGCAGGCGGCGAACCCCTCCCTCAGCACGCGCCCGGGTGAAAGCTCGGGGCTTGCGGCCGGCTCGCGGGACGGCCCGTGTTGGGCCCACCGAGGGCGCGCGACCGACCGCTTCGCCTGGCAGGGCCGCCCAGATCGCGCTCCTACGTGCGCTCTGCGCAAAGGGCTGACCGACCCCTTGTTTTCGAACGTATGTTCGAATACGATGACGTACCTACACCGCTCCACCCGCTTCAGCCCCCAGGGGCGCGAGGGAGCCGCGCAACGTCACCGCCATACCAGCCCGAAGGAAGGAGCCGCCGTGACCATCACCACAGCGGCCAACCTGTCGGCCACCAAAGCTCAGCGTTGCGGGACCATGGCGCGCGAGTCCACCGGGCGGTACCGGATCGACGGGAATGACGGGGCCGTCGTCCGCGCGTGGACGATCCACGCCAGGGAGCGGTCGGGCCGATGGTCCGCAGCCTCCGATCCCGACGACAACTCGGCTGTGAGCCGCGACGGCGCCGACCCTCGGTCCAGCCGCGGGGGCACCGATGGCGCGGACGGGTCGAGCATCGACGACCACACCACATCCCATGCCGAACTAGACCGCCTCGATCTTTCGGTCGCCGAGGTGGTCGGAACGGACCTCGGCTCGATGCGGGATGAGGACCTGACGCAGCGCCTCGATCGTCTGCGCCGGCCCGTCGCTCGGCTCAGCGCCGAGCGCGCCAGGCTGACCGCCGAGCTCGAGCGTCGCCGCGCCGCGGCCATCGACGATCCCGCGGACCGAGCGAGATCACAACGCGACTTACGACGGCAGCTTGCCGACCGGGCGAACAGCACACCGGCAGCCACGAAGCAGGACGCCGATGCGGGGCGCATCGCCGATGAGCACCGACGCACCGGTGCCAGCTTCGCCGATGGAGCGATCTCGGCCGAGCACGTCCGGTTGATCGGTGACACGCTCCGCGCGCTCCCACCGCAGCGCCGTGAGGAAGCGGAAGCCGAGCTCATCGAACTCGCTCGACGGACCAACCCGACCGTGTTCGGCAAACACGCCAGGGAGCTGATGGTCCGTGAAGCACCGACCAACGCGGATGCGGCCGCGCGACGCCAGCACCTCCAACGACGGGTCCGCAGCTACGACACCGCCGACGGCGGCTTCGCCTTCTCCGGCCTCCTCTACGGCGTGATGGCCGAGACCGCGCGGGCGGCGATGGACGCCTTCCGCCGGCCCGACACCCCGGGCGAACACCGGTCACCCGAGCAGCGCTCCGCCGACGCCTTCGAGCAGCTCTGTGCCGCCGCGCTCCGAACGGGCGAGGCCCCCACACGCCATGGCGTCCGCCCCCAGGTGATCATCACCATGACGGCTGACCAACTCGAGCTCGGCGACCGCAGCATCGCCCACCTCGGCTCGGGTCAGCCCGTGACCCTGCGCCAACTCCGCACCCTGCTGGCCGACTGCACCTGGGGCCGTGTCCTGCTCGGGCCGGATAGCACGCCCATCGAGGCATCGGCCGCTGTACGCACCGTGCCGGCGGGGTTGTGGCGCGTGTTGGTCGCTCGGGACGGCGGCTGCACCTGGGACGGCTGTGACGCCCCAGCATCCTGGTGTGACGTCGCGCACGGCGAGGAGGCGTTCGCGGACCAGGGACGGTTGTCACCCTCCAACGCCGCGCTCCTGTGCCGCCGCCACCACCGTCGCTTCGACCTCGGTGGCTGGCGGATCAGGATCGCCGGCGGAACGGTGACGTTCACACGGGATGAGGATGCCCGGGGAACCAGAGCCACCGGACCTGTAGCAGCCATCGAACGCGACCCCAACGATCCTCCCGCGCAACCGCCTTCCGAAGGCGCTCCGCCCAGTGACCACTCCAACGACCGGATCAAAGCGCCCGATCAGGGGGCCGGAGATCGACGGTCGTCCGATCAGCCAACCCTCCCGATCGTCGGAGACGGAACCGACGTACCCAACGCGCATGCGGATCCCTGAGCTGCACGGATGGCTCGGCTTGCATCCGACACATCGGCCAGCACCCCGTGCGGCCCCTATCCCCCGGCCACCGCACCACATCGCACCTGGCGTGGTGGGGTTCCGTCATGCGCGGACGTCCGGGCTGCCGTGCCGTCCGGTGTCCCGGCGCGTGCCCCGGCGCGCGTGTCCTGGCGCGTGGAGTTGCAGGGCACTGGCTGTGGGGCACCCGGGACCGCCCGCAAGGCGCGGTGGTGACCCGACCCGACGGCCGCGGAGGTCCACCTCACGGTCGCACGGTCACCCGAGCCATGGAGTTCAGGCCGCAGCGGCGTAGATCGGGAGCGCGATGCGGAACAGCAGCCGCTCGAGCTGCAGCTCGGCGCTGCCGTTGCGGTCCAGAGCCTCGCGGCACCCAGCGACCGCGGCGAGGGCGTCCACCGCGTCGCCTACCGGGAGTCGTTCGGCGTCCCGCCGCAACTCCGCTTCCACATCGAGGTTGACGAGCGAGCCGCCTGGAGCACCGCTGGCCACCGCGATCAGGTCCCGCAGGTAGGCCGCAAGGTCATCGAGCAGGAGGTCGAGCGCCCGGCGCTGGGCCTGACGCTCAGCCCGCTCGAAGCGGCGGGTCACCCGCCCCTTCACCCCCGGGGGCCAGCCCCTGCCGCCATCCACGCCGAACGCGGCCTCGAGCTCGGCGAGCTCCTCGGCATTGGTGGCCTTGACCGCGGCGGCACGGCCCTTCGCCCAGGCCGACAGCTCCTTCGCCAAGGGGACCACCGCACCCGGGCCCGCCGTCGCCAGTCGGTCGATGACGCCGAGGTGGCGCTCGCGGGCCGCCGCCACCTCCGGGTCCGCCAGCGCACGTAACCGCTGGGGTGAACCGCTGGCTGCCCGGGTCAGGGCTACCCGCTGGTCTTCGGGGATCGACAGCCGTTCGGCGAGGCCGAGCAGGGCAGCCGGCCCCCAGGGCACGAGGTCCAACCGTCGGCATCGGGACACGACGGTCTCGAGCAGCGCCCCTTCGTCCTCGGCATCGAGGACCCAGAGCACCGACGCCGGGGGCTCCTCCAGCACCTTGAGGAAGGCGTTCTGCGCCGCCTCGTTCATCCGATCGGCAGCGACGACGCGGAGCACCCGACGCCGCCCCTCGGTCATCGACCGCGAGGCCGAGGGGATCCAGTCCTCCCTGACATCAGCGACGACGTGACCCGCCCCCTCCGGTTCGAGGTCGACCACCGCGGGGTGGGTGCCACGCAGGATCCGGGTACAGGTGGCGCAGCGACCGCAGCCGGTATCGGGCGCGGGGCGCTCGGGACAGTTCAACGCCGCCCCGAGGGCGCGGGTGAGCTCCGCCTGGCCGACCTCCCGAGGACCGATCAGCAGCCACGCGTGCGCGACCTCATCGCGAGCCAGGGCCGCGCGCGCGGCGGCGACGGCCACGGTTTGCCCGAGCACCTCGCTCCAGGGGTCGGCTCCCGCGCCGCCCCCGCGCTCACCGAGGGGCTCCCACTGCGAGCGCGAACCCGCGGACGACGGGGCTCCTGCGGGCTCATCATCCCAACCGCTCACCGCCGCTCCTCCTCGTGCTCCCGTACCACCTCGACGGCAGCCGCTGCCGGCAGACCGAGAAGGCCACCGACGCGTTCGCGGATGCGGGCGTGGACGTCCTCGACCGGTTGGGTCGTATCGAGCACCAGGTACCGCTCCGGATCGATCGCGGCCCGGCGGCGGTACGCGCTGCGCACCAGCCGGTGGAACTCCAGGCCAGCAGCCTCCAGCCGATCAGGGCCGGTGTCCTTGCTCGCCCGTGCCAGCCCGGCGGCGGGATCGACATCGAGCAGGATCACCAGGTCGGGCTCCACCCCGCCCGTCGCCCAGCGGTTCAGATCGGCGATCCGCTCCTCGCCGAGGCCGCGTGCCGCCCCCTGGTAGACGATCGAGGAGTCGATGAACCGGTCACACAGCACGACCGAACCGCGCTGCAACGCCGGAACGATCACCTCTCGGACGTGCTGCGCGCGCGCCGCGGCGTACAGCAGAGCCTCGGTCCGCTCGTCCATGTCCTCCGAGCTGCGGGCCAGGAGCAGCTCCCTGACCCCCTCGCCGAGCCGGGTCCCGCCGGGCTCGCGGGTGACGACGGCGAGGTGCCCGGAGCGCTCGACGGCGGAGCGCAGTAGCCGGATCTGGGTGGACTTCCCGGAGCCGTCACCCCCCTCGAAGACGATGAACGCACCCTTGAGCGAGCCCTTGTCCACCTTCGCCGCGGTGGAGAGCCCGATCCCCGACTCCGAGCGCAGCGCCGCGCCGAGGGACCGGGCGATGACCATGGCACCGAGCACCGCAGCCGCGCCCCCGAGCAACAGCGTGATCCGCACCCCGCCGAAGGTGTAGGGGTAGAGCAGCTCCGGCACCCCCTCGGGGCCGACGATCACCTCGCGCCGCTCGCGGCCCAGCACACCGATCAGGAGCGGGACCGCGACCGAGGACCCGAAGATCGCGACCCGCACCCCTGAGTTGAACGCGCCGAAGGTGCGGCCGCGGATCGAGTCCCCCACACGTTGCTGCAGGATCGTGTAACCGCAGATGAAGGAGATCCCGGCACCGAACCCCATCAGGATCGCCGGGG
Organism: Nitriliruptoraceae bacterium; assembly: GCA_003554005.1. GTDB lineage: Bacteria > Actinomycetota > Nitriliruptoria > Nitriliruptorales > Nitriliruptoraceae > T1Sed10-7. Next base: position 1,518 of record PWEU01000367.1, on the reverse strand, counting down.
GGATCGCGGCCCACATGTTGGGCATCAGGGCGGTCACGATCAGGGCGCCGCCAGCGACGCCGATCCCCGGGGAGAACAGCCGCTCGGGCGCGATGCGGTGCGCCAGGGGTGCCGTGGCGAGCAGACCCGCGACCAGGCCGGTACCGACCGAGGCCACGAGGATGCCGTACCCGGCTGGACCGGCGTTGAGGAGGTTCGCGAAGAACTCGCCGGTCGTGATGACGACCCCGGCCACGGCGAACGCCACCATGACCCCGAAGATCAGCGAGCGGATGACCGGCTGGGTCGCGACGAACCGGAAGCCCTGCTTCAGCGAGCTCCAGGCACCCATCGGTGGGCCGACGTCCAGCGTCCGGCCCCGGTCGGAGCGGTGCGGGATCCGCAGGAAGATCATCAGCGGCGCGGCGATGAAGAACGACACCGCGTTGAACCAGATCGGGACGGCCAGGGGCCGATCAGCTAGGAAGCTGCCCTCCGGTGCGACCGCCACGGTGAACGCGACCAGCACGGAGTAGACCGCAGCACCCAGCGGAAGGGTGCCGTAGGTCGTCAACAGGTTGACCTGGTTGGCGGCGACCAGGTCCGACCGACGGACGATCGATGGCAGCACCGAGTCCTTGGCGGGTGCGAACAGCGACGACATCATCTCGATGATCAGCGTCGCCAGGACCAGGGTCAGCACCTCGTTGGTGAAGGGGATCAGGGCCATCACCGCACCGCGCCCGAGGTGCGTGGCGATCATGACCCGACGGCGGTCCCACCGGTCGACGAAGACGCCGGCGACGGGTCCGAGCAACAGGCTGGGCAGGACCCGGGCCATCATGACCCCGGAGACCGCGAAGGCGGCCGCACGTGTCGGCCCCAGGATGTCGGCGGTCAGGGCGATGATCGCCAGGAAGCCGATCCAGTCCCCCATCGAGGATAGGAAGGTCGCCGACGCCAGCGCACGGAACGACCGGTTGCGGAGCAGTTCCCGGTACGCCGCCGCGGTTCCCCCGCGTGGCGGGATCTGCTCCGGCTCGGGTGCCGGCGAGCCGTCCTCGTCCATCGTCGGAGCCTACCGCTGTCCGGCAGGCAGCGACCGGACCTCGGCGGGGTCCGCGCGGCCGACGTGTCCCTCGTGACCCACGGGCACGTCGGCCTCTGGCCCTACGACCTCCTGGCCGTCGACTTCTTGGCCGTCGACTTCTTGGCCGTCGACTTCCTGCGTGACGACTTCTTGGCCGTCGACTTCTTGCCGGTCGACTTCTTGCCGGTCGACTTCTTCCGACTCGAGCCCTTCTTCTTGGCTGGGGGGTCCTGGGTGCCGGTGAAGGTCATCGGGATCGGATCCGGGACCTCCTCGGTCTCCAGCGGCTCGCCCCCGAGCTCGGGATCGAAATCCTCGACCCCCTCCACGACGGTCCACGTCGCCACCGACGGGACATCGAAGTCCTCGAGCGCGAACACGTGGTTGCGCTCCGGATGGGTACAGATCGCGACCGGCTCGCGACGGTTCTTCGGGGGCGGGCGCAGCGG
>PWEU01000003.1 GCA_003554005.1 Nitriliruptoraceae bacterium | reverse complement strand
GCGGCATCCTCGGCGGCAGCCGCCTCCTCGGCGGCGCGCCTGGCGGCCTCCTCCTCCTCGGCCTGGCGTCGACGAGCCTCCTCCGCGGCGGCTGCGGCTGCGGCCTCTCGTCGGCGGGCTTCCTCGGCCGCCTGCTCACGGGCGATCGCCGCCAGCTGCGACTCGATGCGGGCGGATTCTGCGTCCAGCCCGGCGAGGTGGCCCTCGGCCGCTGACCGGTCGTCGCGGAGCTCGAGGAACAGCTGTTCCCGCTCGTCACGACGGTGCTCGATCGTCGCCAGCACCTCGGTCTGGGAGCGCGTGGCGTCCTCGATGGAGGCGGTGGCAGCCTCGGCCGCGGCCGCCTCCCGCTCGGCGTCGGCGCGCAGCGCCTGCGCCTCGGCTCGCTGCTCGGCCACCAGGGTGAACAGTCGCTCCACCTCGGCGACCATGACCCGGTCGCTGTCGAGCACGTGGCCGACCATGACGCTGGAGCTGACGAGGTCGCTGAAGTCGCGGACCCCGGTGAACACCTCGGCGAGGGAGACCTGGCCGTACTTGTAGGCAGCGATGACCCTGGCCTCGAGCTTGGTCGTGGCTGCGCCCAGCTCGGCCTCGGTCGCGACCAGCTCCTCGGCGACCCCCGCCAGCGCCGCCTGGGCCTCGACGACGGCGGCCTCGGCCGCGGCCAGCGCCGCCTCCGCTTCAGCGAGCTCGTCGCGGAGCGCCGCGAGCCGCTCCTCGGCCTCGTTCAGCTCGTCCTCGACCGCCGCGAGCCGCTGGCGGGCATCACCTTCACGCGCGCGGAGTTCGCCGACCTCGGCCTCGACCTGGTCCCGCTCGGAGGCGACGTCCTGGAGCCCGTCGCGGAGCTCACCGGTCTGCGCGGACGCGGCCACCGGCAGCAGGGCCAGCGCGCAGACCGCAGCGACGACCCTCCAACCTCGACCCGACTGCACCCGCACCGGCGAACTCCATGCGACCGAACGTGACCGCCTCATGACGCTCCGCTACCACACGCGAACGCCGGAGCTTACACGAGCCACATCAGCCACGGTGGCGGCCGACTCTACGGGTATCGGTACGCGGTGGCCCGAACTGGAGGGTCCGGAGATTCGCGACGAGCGCGATCCGGCTCAGATGTCGAGGAACCGACGCAGCGCCAGGATGGAGGACACCGCGGCGATGCCGGTCCCCGCCAGCAGGAGCCACGGGCCGACGGCGATGACCTGTGCCTCGCCGATGAAGGGCATCAGCTCGATGTCCCGCGCCAGGCTCGTGGCCACCCGTGGGACGGTGCCCCACAGCAGGCCCCATGACACCAGCGCACCGATCAGGCCCGCGAACACCCCCTCCAGCACGAAGGGCAGGCGGATGTACCAGTTGCTGGCCCCGACCAGCCGCATGATGCCGGTCTGCTCGCGACGGGCGAAGGCCGCGACCCGGATCGTGTTCGCGATCAGCACGCCGGCGGCGACCAGCTGGATCGCGGCGACGACCAGCGCCGCGGTGCGCACGACGTTGGTGAAGCGCAGGAACTGGTTCAGGACCTCCCGTTGGGCGACGATCTCCTCGACCCCGGGGTAGGTACTGAACTGGTCGGCGATGACGTTGAACAGGTTGGGGTTCTCGAGCCGGACGCGGAAGGAGGCCGGCAGGATGTCCGCGTCGATGGCGTCGATCAGGGATTCCTGGTCGGCGAACATCGCGGTGAAGCGCTCGTAGGCGTCCTGCTTGGACTCGTAGAACACCTCGGCGACGACCTCCTGGTCCTCCAGGTCCTCCCGCAGCTGCTCCTGCTGCTCCGGCGTGATCGCCGGACAGACGCGGTCGTCGCACAGGTAGATGGACACCTCGACCCGACCGGTCCAATCATCGGTGGCCAGGTCGACCTGCTCGGAGAGCAGCAGGCTCGCACCCAGTAGGGTCAGTGACACCGTCACCGACAGGATCACGGCGACGGTCATCATCAGGTTGCGGCGCAACCCGACGAAGGCCTCGCGGATCACGTAGGTCCAGCGCGCGGTCATCGATGCCTCCAGCTCGCCCGACGCACGTCGAGCCTGATGTCCTCGGTCAGCCGCCGTAGCCGTACACGCCACGCGACTGGTCGCGGACGACGTGGCCGTTCTCGAGCTCGATGACGCGGCGCCGCATCGAGTCGACGATGTGCTGGTCGTGGGTCGCCATCACCACGGTCGCGCCCGTGCGGTTGATCCGGTCCAGCAGCTTCATCACCCCCACCGAGGTGGAGGGATCGAGGTTGCCCGTCGGCTCGTCGCAGAGCAGGATCCGAGGGTTGTTCACGAAGGCGCGGGCGACCGAGACGCGCTGCTGCTGCCCACCCGAGAGCTCGTGGGGGTGGGCCCGCGACTTCTCCGTCAGCCCCACCAGCTCCAGCACCTCGGGCACCCGCTTCTCGATCTCCCGGCGTGGACGCCCGATGACCTCGAGCGCGAAGGCGACGTTCTCGTAGACCGTCTTGTTCTCCAGCAGCTTGAAGTCCTGGAAGACGTACCCGATCTCGCGCCGCAGCACCGGCACCTTCCAGGACCTGAGCGTCGCCAGGTTCTTGCCGGCCACCCAGATCTCACCGCCATCGGGGAGCTGCTCCCTCGTCAGGAGCTTCATGAAGGTGGACTTGCCGGAGCCCGAAGGGCCCACCACGAACACGAACTCGCCCTTGGTCACCTCGACCGTCACGTCATCGAGCGCGATGACCTGGTCATCGGCGCCGCGCTTGTAGGTCTTGGTGACGTTCTGGAGCTTGATCACGGGATCCGCCAGGGGTCGTGGAGCAGGGCCGGGGCCGCGGGACACTGGTCGGTGCTCGTCGACGCCGCCGGCCAGCCGCGTCGTGGGGACGGCCCGACGTCGGGTGCCGGACCCCCTGCTCCGCCGCCGACGCCGTCCGCTGCAGGCGGAGGGTACAACCTCACCCGGGGCATCCCTCGTCACCCGTACCGGGGCGAACGGTCAGGGGCGATGCGCCCCGATCAGGTCTCGCGGGCGCTGGCCTCTCGCACCCGCCGGCGCAGCTCGGCCTCCATGAACGCGTCCAGGTCGCCGTCGAGGACGTCGGACACGTTCCCGGTCTCGTGCTCGGACCGCAGGTCCTTGACCATCTGGTAGGGCTCCAGCACGTAGCTGCGGATCTGGGACCCGAAGCCGACGTTCTGCACCCCGCCGCGCAGCTCGTCGAGCTCCTCGGCCCGCTTCTGGCGCTCCAGCTCCGCGAGCTTGGCCTTGAGCACCCTGAGCGCCGCTGCCTTGTTCTGGTGTTGGGACTTCTCGTTCTGGCAGCTGGCCACGGTCCCGGTCGGCAGGTGGGTCACCCGCACCGCTGAGTCGGTGGTGTTCACGCTCTGCCCGCCGGGGCCGGAGGAGCGGTAGACGTCCACCCGCAGCTCCTCCTCGGGGATGGCGACCTCGTCCTCCAGCTCGGGCAGGACCGGCACGACGTCCACCAGCGCGAAGGAGGTCTGACGCCGCGCCTGGGAGTCGAAGGGACTGATGCGCACCAGCCGGTGGACACCGTGCTCCACGGTCAGCCACCCGTAGGCATCGGGGCCCCGCACCTCGAAGGAGGTGGACTTCAGCCCCGCCTCCTCGCCGTAGGAACGGTCGTACACCTCGGTGTCGAACCCACGGCTCTCCGCCCACCGCAGGTACATCTTCTGGAGCATCTGGGCCCAGTCCATGGCGTCGACGCCACCCTCGCCGGCGTGGATCGAGACGATCGCGTCCTCGTGGTCGTACTCGCCACCGAGCATGGTGGCGACCTCCAGGCGGTCGAGCTCGGCCCGCACCTCCTCGAGCCCGGCGACCACCTCACTGGCCGAGGAGGCGTCGTCCTCCTCCTGGGCGAGCTCCTCGAGCACCTCGAGGTCGTCCAGACGCTCCACCAGCGCGTCGAAGCGCTGCAGTTCCGTCTCGACCCGGGACAGCTGGGTCGTGACCTGGCGGGCCCGATCTGGGTCGTCCCACAGGTCCGGCGCGGCTGCCCGCTCCTGGAGCTCCCCCTGGCGGTCACGCTTCACGGCGATGTCGAGATCGGACTCGAGCTGGACGACCCGACGCCGTGCAGCGGCGAGGTCATCGGCGTAGCTGGTCGCCATCGGCGGGACTCCTCACGGCTCGGGCGGGGACGCGGTGGCCAGGGCGGGCCGGCGTGGTCAGCCGGATGCTACCGAGGCCGGTGCCATCGTCCGTCGTGAGGCGCTCGGGCGCAGGCGGCCGGCCTGCTGGTGACCGACCCGGCCCCTGGTCCGTGGCATCATCGCGACCCCCGGACGGGAGGCGGCGAGGTGGAGGACGAGGCGAGAGGGCGGGCGAGCGGCACGGCCCCGGCGACCGACGATGCGACTGAGCCACAGCCACGGCTCGAGGACCGCCGCGGACGCACGTTGGTGATCGGGGCCGGCAGCTCGGGGTTGACGGCCGCGAAGAACCTCCGCGAGCGGGGGTTCGCCGTCGACCTCGTCGAACGCGAGGACCGTCTGGGTGGGAACTGGAACATCGACGGCTCGTCCAGTCGGGTGTACGAGTCCACCCACATGATCTCCTCCAAGCCCTTCACGCAGTACCCCGACTTCCCGATGCCCGACGACGCCCCCGACTACCTCCACCACACCCAGGGCCTCGCCTACCTGCAGCGCTACGCCGCCCACTTCGGCCTCGACGAGCTGGTCGAGCTCGGCACGACCGTCGAGCAGGTCACCCCGCTGGCCCGCGGCTTCGACGTGACCCTCACCGGACCCGACGGCACACGGTCGGCCCGCCGCTACGGGCAGCTCGTGGTCGCCAACGGCCACAACTGGTTCCCCAAGTGGCCGAGCTACCCCGGCCAGGACACCTTCACCGGTGAGCTGCTGCACTCGGCCGACTACCGCTCCGCAGCCCAGCTCGACGGCAAGCGGGTCGTGGTGGTGGGCGCCGGGAACACCGGCTGCGACCTCGTCGTCGAGGCCGCACAGCGCGCCCAGGCCGCCTTCCACTCGACCCGACGTGCCTACTGGTACGCGCCGAAGTACGCGCTCGGCCGTCCCGCCGATCAGGTCAGCGATGCGATCTTCGCCCTGCGCCTGCCGCTGCGTGCTACCCAGGCGCTGTTCGAGGCGACGGCTCGGCTGGTGGTCGGCCGGTACGAGCGGTTCGGCCTGCCCACGCCCGACCACCGGTTCCTCGAGACCCACCCGATCGTCAACCAGCAGCTCCTCTACCACGTCGGCCACGGCGCGATCACCCCGAAGCCGGACATCGACCACCTCGACGGCGACGAGGTCGTGTTCACCGACGGCAGCCGGGTCGCCGCCGACCTGGTGCTGTTCGCCACCGGCTACCTGATCCGCTTCCCGTTCCTGCCCGAGGGGCTGATCCCCGGGGGCGGACGACCGCGGCTGTACCGCAACGTCTTCCACCCCGACCGCGACGATCTGTTCGTCATCGGGTTGATCCAGCCGGACTCGGGGCAGTTCTGCCTGGTGCACTGGCAGGCGGTGCTGGTCGCCGCCTACCTCGAGCTACGGCAGCGGGACCCGGCCGCCGCGGCCGCCTACCTCGACGCCGGACGCGACCACCTCGACGAGCGGTCCCAGGGTGGCATCGACCTGATCGACTCGACCCGCCACCACGTCGAGGTGGAGCACGCCGACTACGTACGCGACCTGGAGCGCGAGATCCGCGACGTGGAGGCCCGCAGCGGCGGGACCCGGCCCGTCAGGCGTACGTCGCCCGCAGTGGTGTCCGCTGCCTCGCCGGCAGCGGGCACCGCGGAGGTGTCCATGTGAGCCACCCACGAGCCGCCAGCGACCACCCCCCGCGGGAACGGGTCCGCCGCACCCTGGACTGGACCCTGCCGCCCGAGCCCGTGGTGCGCGAGGTCATCGAGGTGATGCCCGACCGCCCGGTCCCCGGCCGCCCACCGCTGCTGTTCGTCCACGGCGCCTGGCACGGCGCGTGGTGCTGGCAGGAGCACTGGTTGCCGGCGGCGGCAGCAGCGGGCTGGCACAGCGTCGCGGTGAGCCTGCGGGGTCACGGCGGCAGCGGACGCCCCGAGCGCTTCCGCCTGGCGAGCCTGCGCCACTACGAGCACGACGTCCTCCAGACGATCACGACCCTGCCGTCACCGCCGGTGCTGATCGGCCACTCGCTGGGTGGCGTGGTCGTCCAGGGGGTCCTCGAGCGCTACCGGTCGGCGCCGGCGGGGGTCCTCGTCGCCTCGATGCCGCCCATCCATGGGCTGCAGGCCCTCCCGAGGCTGCTGCGACACGATCCCCGCATGCTGGCGCAGGCGCTGACCGGCCGCGAGGTCACCCCCCGGTCAGCAACGTTGTTCGGCCCCGGGACCGACCCGGCGAACGAAGCCGACTACCTCGCGAGGCTCGGGCCCGAGTCGTGGCTCGCGACCCAGCAGGTCGCGCTCCCGCGACGGCGACGCGACATCCGGACCCCGTTGCTCGTGCTCGGCGGCGAGCATGACGTCATCGTGCCGCCCTACGCCGTGCTCCGCACCGCACGCCACTTCGGGACCCGCGCCCACCTGTTCCGCGGGATGGGCCACCAACTGATGCTGGAACCGGGTTGGGAGGCGGTCCTGCGGCGGGTGCTCGGATGGGTCGACGCCACGCGAGCACCCTGAGCCGGACGCCGCTCCTCAGGGACGGACCCGGGGGGTCCCGGAGTGTGCGGCCGGCGGGGGCGGTGCATGCTGGAGCGACAGCGCGGAGCCCACCGAACTCCCGGCGCACCGAGTACCGGCCACCTCCGGAACGAGGCACGACCATGACCAGCCCCACACCCCCACCCGCCCCGGCGCCCCGCAAGCTCTACCGCTCCCGGTCCGACCGGATGATCGGCGGGGTCTGCGGAGGGCTCGCCGCCTACCTCGGCGTGGATGAGACCGTCGTCCGGCTGATCGCGGTGGCGACCATCCTGCTCCCCGGACCGTCGATCATCGCCTACCTGCTGGCCTGGATCATCGTGCCCGAGGAGCCCTGGATCGCAGCTCGCTGACCGGCCCGTCCCCCGCCGCCGGGGGACACCCAGCCGTGGAGCCGTCACCCACGCCGGGCGAACCACGATCGACGCCCGCCGGTCTGGCCGGCGGGCGTCGGTCGGATCAGGTGGTGGGGTCGGCCGTCAGGCCTTGTGGGCGGAGACGACGACCTCGAAGCTCCACAGTTCGCTCCCCGTGGCGGCCGGGCCACCGCGGCTGAACGCCCCGGGGTGCCCCTCGTCCGGCCCACTCGGCGCGGCTCCCGGCGCGCTGGATGCCCCGGGGTGCCCCTCGTCCGGCCCACTCGGCGCGGCTCCCGGCGCGCTGGATGCCCCGGGGTGCCCCTCGTCCGGCGCACTCGGCGCGGCCGCCGGCGCGCTGGACGCCCCGGGGTGCCCCGAGGTGGGGTCGTTGACGGAGTCGTCGCGGCCACCCCCGTGGCTCTGCTGGAAGGACTCGGAGCTCATCCAGGCGTCGAAGGCCGCGTCGTCGCTCCACCGCGTGACCACCAGGTACTGGCCACCACCATCGGTGGGCCGCAGGAGCTCGAAAGACTCGAAGCCGTCGACGGTGTCGACATCGCCCTTGCGCGCAGCGAACCGTTCCTCGAGGGCGGCACCGCTGCCGGCCGGGACCGCGAGCACGTTGATCTTGACCACTGTCATGGGTACCTCCATCCCGACACACCGAGGTGGCGCGTCCTTGCCATGTCACTCTAACCCCGCGCGGCCTGCGCGCGCAGTGATCGGGTGGACGTTCGTCCGGGGGTGCGCTCCACGGGACAGTTGTGCGCCCACCGGTACGTCTTCGAGCACCCAGCGCTCGGATGGCCGGTCACCACCACCGGGTACCCGGCGCACCCTTGAAAGGTCCCACGACGCGGGAGGTGATCCAGCCGCCGTAGAACCCGCCGTCGCTGGCACGGACCACCTCGTCGTCCACCCGGCAGCGGTCGACGCGGTCGGGGTAGAAGGTGACGTGGTCGAGCAGTTGCGCGAAGGCCGGGGTCGGCTGCGGGTAGCACCACCCGGCCAGCTCCGACCGGCGCTCGCCGACCACCAGGTCGACGTAGTCCGCCTGCCCCTTGAACTCGCAGAAGGTCCGGTGGGGGTTCGGGACCAGCAGCTCCTGGTCGACGTCCTCGAGCGGCAGGTAGTACGACGGTGGGTGGGAGGTCTCCAGGACCCTGATCGCCCGCCGGGTATCGGCGACGATCCGGTCGGCGAACTCCACGACCACGTGCTCGTCCGTGGGGTCGAGCGCCGG
>PWEU01000021.1 GCA_003554005.1 Nitriliruptoraceae bacterium | reverse complement strand
CGTAATGAGCGCGTCGACGGTTGGTCGCAGCGACCGGTGCTGATGGGTCTGGTCACGCGTGGTGGCGCAGCGTTGGCTTGCTGTAGGTCGTGTGCCGTGCGTGCCGTGGCCGGGAGCCTTGTCGTTCGTGATGTCACCGTGTCTCTGCTGGATCCGTCTGTCGAGCTTCGTCTGCACCGTCTGACCGGCGCGTTCCTCGCCGGGTATCGCAACGCCAACACCCGGACCGCCTACCTGCAGCAGTTGCACCGTTGGTTCGCGTGGTGCACCGCCCACCAGCTCGATCCGCTCGAAGTGGAGCGGACCCACATCGAGCTGTATCTGCGCTGGTTCGAGCGCCAGGTCGGTTCGATCAACACCGTCTGCCACGGCCTGTCCGTGCTCGCGTCGTTCTACCGATGGCTGGTTCAGACCGGCCTGGCCGACACCACCCCCATCGCCGCGGTCCGCCGTCCGTCACGTGACGAGAGCCCGCGGCAGACCAGGCTGACCCGCCACGAGCTCGCGGACTGGCCGGGCGCCGAACAGAACGGCGGGGCGATCGATGCGATGGCGTGTCTGCTGCTGCTCAACGGGCTGCGGGTGTCGGAGGTCCGCTGCAACGCAACCGGTGGAACAACCGCATGACCCGCAACAACGTCGCCGCCGCCGTTGCGACGCTCGCGACCCGGGCCGGGATTCACAGGCGGATGACGCCCCACACCCTCCCCCACGCGGCGATCACCGCCGCCCTCAACTCCGGCGCGCACCTGCGCGACGTGCAGGACTTCGCCCGCCACGCCGACCCCAAGACGACCATGCGCTACGACCGCAACCGTCACAGTCTCGACCACCACGCCACCTACGCCATTGCCCAATACATCGCCGGATCCGAGTAGAACATCCGGGCGTGTCTGCCAGGTCGCGGCGTGGACCTACGGGAGATCGGGTATCGCCTATTGCCGACCGACGCGATGGCTACCCGCCTCGCAACCGCCGGATGCGGTCCACACGCCGCTGCGCATCCGACCTGCGGATCGGATCTTCGCGTCTGCCAAGCCGGAGACCGGCGAGCAGGTACGGCAGGTCACCGGTGCGATCCTCGACCGCGATGACCTCGCTCACCTCGAAGTCCCTACCGCCGAGATCGCGCACCACGATGCGGTGCTCCGGCTCGTCTGTCAACGCGACGATGATCTTGCCGCAGTCAGTGAGGTCCCCGGTCTTGGCATAGTCATGGAGCGGCAGCGGGGAGAGCTCACCTGCATCCAGCGCCTTGAGGAGGCGGAACACCTCGACGAGCACTACGTGCGACCGTTCGGCGATGCTGCGCAGGTCGTCCATCGCCTCGTCGAGGAACGTGACCCTGTCGAACCGGAGGGTCACAGCGCCTCGAGGTCGATCCCGAACTCGTCCGCGGCCTCGGCGAGTGTCGTCCGCTCGCCTCCATCGGCGGCGGCCCGCTCCCGGATGCGCTGCGCGATCGCGACGTCCTCAGCCACGTCGAGCAGCAGCTTGAACGTCTCGTAAGGCAGCAGCGCCGCATCCGGGTGGCGACGGTCCCCCAGCACCACCGGCTCGGCATCCAGACCCTGCTCACGGAACCGACGCACGTGCGCCGGCAATCGCGAACGGGCCTCGCTGATCGTCTCCGGCATCGCCACCCCTGTACGTCATCCTGTACACATCGTACGGTGCGGCCTGCTAGCTGCCAAGAGGTTCTCCACCTCGCCGACGACCGCCCGGCCAACGGGGAGAGTCCGGGCGTTGCGCACACCCGGTCTCCACGATGCAGGAAGGACGGGGTTTCTCTCGCAAAAGTTGCTTGACAAGCGCATTCTCTGCACGAAAGTTGCGCGCGGTCAGCGGCCTGAGTGATTTCCGTCCGCAGCCGTCGCCGCACCCCACCTCCGTGCTGCGGGTGGTTTTTCCTGCTAGCGTTGCCCGCCACCGCCTTTTGCGTGACATTGGTAGCCTGTCACCGGCCGTTCGGGACTGTTTCTCGCATGGATGTTGCTTCGCGTCCCCCACAAGGTGAGCTCACGCAGGTCACACCTTCCAATCGAGCTCACCTGAGTCGCCTCGCGCGCAGCGGGTCTGCCCTGCGGCTGGCGCCAGGCATCTACGCCGTGGGGGCGACACTGCCACCGGAGACCGTCGCGTCATTGCATCGCAACGCGATCATCGCCAGGATCTGGCCCGGCGCCGTCATCCGCGGCCGCAGCGCGCTTGCCGGTGGGCAGCCCGTCGACGGGGTCATCTACATCGCCCACCCGAACCCACCCCGCAAGGCGCCGCTCTCCCTGCCTGGGCTCACGATTGTGCCCGAGAGGGGCCCGCAGGCGCTCCCGGGTGACATGCCGCTGCCCGACGGCATCGCTCTGGCGGGACAGGCGCGGACACTCGTCGAGAACATCGACATCCAGGGCCGGCCACCCAGGAGCCGCGCAGGCACGCTCGCGGTCGAGGACCAGATCGACACGCTCGCGCGCCGCGGGGGTCCCGGACGGATCCAACGGGTCCTCGACGAGCTCGATGTGATCGCCGGTTCGTTCGACCCGCGTCAGATCGCAGCGGTGCGCGAACGGCTGGTCACGGTGCTGGGGACGGTGACGAACACACCTCGCTCCGAACGCCTTGCCGCCCGTGTGGCCGGTGTCCCCTACGACGTTCACATCGTCCAACGCCTCGAAGCCGTCCTGGGTGTCGTCAGCCGACTCGCGCCACAACCTCGCGCCGCCGCAGGTGCGCCCGAGCGGTGGGCGTGGCTGCCCTTCTTCGAGGCTTACTTCTCCAACTTCATCGAGGGCACGGAGTTCGGTGTGGACGAGGCACGCAGGATCGCCGTCGACGGCTGGGTCCCACCTGCCCGTCCAGCCGACGCGCACGACGTCGCGGCGACCTACCGGCTCACCAGCGACACGGTCGATCGCCGACAGGTTCCTGCCAGCTCGGACGAGTTGCTGGAGTTGTTGCGGCGTAGGCACGAGATCCTCCTGGCCGCACGGCCCGACAAGCGGCCCGGGATGTTCAAGGAGCAACCCAACTACGCAGCTGGCTACAGATTCGTCGACCCAGACCTCGTTGAGGGCCCCCTTCGGCGCGGTTTCGACCGGATGGCAGCGACCATCGACCCGATGAGCCGGGCCGTGGGGATGATGGTCCTGATCACCGAGTGTCACCCGTTCGACGACGGCAACGGTCGGATCGCCAGGCTGATGGCCAACGCTGAGCTCAGCGTCGCCGGGCAGGTCCGGGTCGTCATCCCAACGAGCTTCCGCAACAACTACCTCGCCTCGCTAACGGCGTTGTCCAGCGGGAACGGGGATGGTCAGAGCCTTCACGCGGTCCTGGACTTCGCCCAGCAGTGGGTTGCGCAGGTGGACTGGGCAACCTTCGAGCGCGCCGACGAACAGGTACGCGCCACCAACGCCTACCTCGACCCCGCCGAGGCAGAAGGTTCAGGCAGGCGGCTTCGCCTGCCGACCTGACCGACAAGGAGTCCCCCACCGGAGCGGCTGACGGACCTCCAAAGGCGTCACCAGCGTTCTCGAGCAACCAGGGGAGTCGTTGTCGCTCGGTCGGCAGACGCCGCAGTGGTGAGTCCCGGCCGAAGATCCACAGCTGTCACGGTCCTGATCGCGGTACTCGTGGCGCAGGACCGAAAAGGGCAGGACACCCGCATGGAAAGACGACTGGTGGATCGCGCCATCGCTGCCACCCGCCCGTCTCGCCACGGCGCCGACCGCAGCGCCGTGGTCGACGGCACCTGAAGCCGCTCGTCGCGAACGCGATCGCAGATGACCAGGCCGACGGCGACGCCGCACGCGACGCGATCCGTCAGCACGTTGGTGGCAGTGCGCCGGATCTGGTGGACGTTGCGACGCTGGCGGTGCTGGCGGTGCTGCGCAAGCTGTGGCTGGCGGGGACGCTGCCGGGCCGTCGGTTCGCGTCCTCGGTGCACGATCTCGAGGAGTTTGCGATCGAGCGGTATCCGACGCTGCAGCTGATGTGGCGCGCCTACGGGCTACGCGAGAACGTCACCGCCTACGACGCGGCGTATGTGGCGCTGGCCGAGGCGCTCGATCGTCCGCTGGTGACCGCGGACGCGCGGCTGGCTCGAGCGCCGTGACTCCGATGCGAGATCGAGCTACCCGAGAGCCCGCAGGTGGGTCGAAGGCATCCCGAGACCGCACAGCGCCCTCCGGTCATGCGGTAACCGGCCAGGACCGAGCGTGAGCATCATCTGCGTGACCGACCACCCGACAGCCGCCAGCCAACGCGGTCCCCAGAAGGGGGCACCGCCCCTCGGGTGATGGGGTTGGGACACCGCGGCCAGGCTGGGAGGGGCGGTTGCTGACAGGCTCACGGCACTCCTCTCGGGAGGCTCGCCGGCCCGACCGGATCGCCCGGCAGCCGCAGCTCGCGACACCTCGGTCAGGGCAACCCGAAGAACCTCCGCAGCAGCGGGTCCGGCAGAAGGCAGCGACCGAAACTGTTGCTGTCAACTCGGTGGGCGGATCGTCGGCACGTGGGACGTTGCGGGTGCTCGTAGGGTCCCCAGTCGCCGAGGTCAACCAGGTGCGGTACGGCAACCGCCGAGTCGTACTGTCGCCCCGTCCAGTCCCACAACTCCACCGCCCCGCGCGGACCCTCGAGCTGCAACGGGCTCTCGCCAGCGCGGCCAGCAACCCCGAGGACGACATGGCCCCACATGCCCCCTGCTGCGGCCTCCCGCCGCCAGACCTCGCAGGCGCGGGACACGTTCACCCGACGCCGACGGTGATCGACGAAGAGGTAGACCTCGCAGGCCTCGATCCCGAACCTCTGGAGCAGCTCGCAGAGCTCGCCCGTGACGTCCTGGCACGTGTTCGGGATGGCCCCTGGATCTTCGCCGTTGACGACGCCGCCGTCGCTGGTTGGCAGCGCGGTGGGATCGATGGTGGCGAACGCGCGCGCGACCGCAGGGTCACTGGGTCTGGGCGAGGCGACGTCCAAGGGACCCTCCACGCATGGTTCGACAGACATCCTTCGGCGCGGGTGCGCCACAACGTCGTGCAGGGCTTCGGCAGAGGAGTGGTCACGGGAGGGAGGCGATCCTGGTGAGCCGAGCACGTCGGGGGGAGCAGCCACACCGATCCGGCCGGCCTCGTCCCGGACCTCTCTCCCCACCAGTGAAGCCCGGCGCCACCCCTCGGTTCAAGGTCTCGGCCCTTGCTCCCCTGCACAGCGTCCACGCTCGTTCGCGCTCCTCCATGCCCACGCCGTGGGCTCCGAGGTGGTCCCCCCGACGCAGCCAGGCCGCATCATGGACGACCATGCCGTCCACGTCGTCGTTGCGTGGACAAGATGATCTAGCTCACCTGCGACCCAGCGCCACCGCCAGAGCCTGGCGAGCGGAGGGGGAGAGGCGTCGTTCGTGGCTGATGTCGCTCGATCCCTCGCTGCGCGGAGGTCAGGCCGAGAAGTGCATCGAGCGCGGGTCGCGACGTCCGTCACCGTCGGGACGAGGCCGCCCGACACGCGCACCGCACCCGTGCCGAGCCCGGACGGTGGAACGGCCCCGGAAGGACCGGGCGCCGCCGTGGAGCGGTCGAGGTGGACGGCGTGTCAAGCGAGCGGGAGAACGTAGTTCCAGATCGCGATCACGTGGGCGGCACTCGCGATGACGACCAGCACGTGGAACACCTCGTGGAACCCGAACCACGCCGGCCACGGTTCCGGACTCCGGCGTGCGTAGACCAGCCCACCGAGGATGTAGATCGCGCCGCCCGCCGCGAGCAGCGCCGTGCCGGCGGGGTCGAGCGCCCCGCCGATGCGGATCAGTGGGATCGCCGCCAGCGACCCGAAGGCGACGTAGGCCGCGACGGAGAGACGGGCAGGGGGCGTGGTCGGCGACATCGCGACACCGGCACCGAGCAGCGCGATCGTCCACGCGACGACGAGGCTCGCGGTTCGCCATATCCCACCTAGCGCGTGCACCGCCACCGGTGTGAAGGTCGCCGCGATGAACAGCTGGATCATCGCCCCGTCCATCCGCCCGAGCCATCGGCGTCCACCCACCGACCACCGTCCCATGTGGTAGAGCGCGGAGATCGCGTACAGGCCGACGAGGGCGATCCCGAAGATGGCGGCGCTGGCACGTGACAGCCCGGGCGAGGCGGCACCCCACAACAGCACCGCCACCACGGCCGCGACGGGCGCCGCAGCGCCGTGGACCCAGCCTCGCATCCGGGGCGGGAGCCCCCGACGCGGGGCGGTCGCCGGGCGATCGGTAAGGGACATCGACGGTCCACTTCTGGTCGCATCCCACTCGTGGCACATGTCCGGTCGTCGCTCGGACAGCGTCCAGGCGGGTGCGCCCTGTCCCGGAGATGAAGGACAAGGATGGCCGGGCAGGCGCCGGGTGTCGACCCCGGACTCCGATCGGGTCACCAGACCGAGATCCGCGGCAGCGAAGGCGCGTGTGCCCCATGCCGGCGGCCGGCCCCTGAGGCCCGCGCAACGCTGCTGCGATCCGCGACCGCCGTGACCATCGCGCAGCTCGCCGAAGCCACCACCAGAAGCGCCGAAGCGGCCCGCAAGTGGGTCAACCGCAAGAGCAAGGAAGGTCGGCTGGCGGTCGTCCATCTGCACGACAGCCGGTCCCGAGCGGGCGCCGTCCGCATCCGAGCCCGCTCCTCAGCGGTTGGCCTCCGGACGATGCGGCTGCAGACGCCGTCCTGGGGTTCCCGGTGGGCCCAGTCGTGCTCAGGGCAGTCAGTGCCCGACGAAGCTCGGAGGACGCTTCTCCCGGAACGCGGTCAGCGCTTCGACCATGTCATCGGTTCGAGTAGCGATCACCTGGTTGCGGTCCTCGACCTCGAGCGCGGCCTGCAGACTGGGTGCGTCCACGTTGGCGCGGACCACCTGCTTGGTCAGCGCGACTCCGACGGGGGAGTTCCCGGCGATGACAGCGGCGATCTCGAGGGCGCGAGCCACCACCGCATCGGGCTCCACCACCTCGGTGACCAGGCCGATGTCGCGGGCCTCCTCGGCCTCCACGAAGCGACCGGTCAGCAGGATCTCCGTCGCCCGTGCCAAGCCGACCAGGCGGGGCAGCGTCCAGGAGGTCCCACAGTCGCCACCGCTCAGCCCGATCCGAACGAACGCGGCGTTGAAGCGTGCGGTGGTCGCTGCCACCCGGATATCGGCCATCAGCGCCAGCGCCATGCCCGCACCGGCGGCGGCGCCGTTCACCGCGGCGAGCACCGGGAACGGCAGGTCCGCGAACCCCGCGATCGCACGTGACCACCCCGTCTGGCGGCGGAGCATCTCCGCGGCTGACATCGAGGGCAACAGTGCCGCTTCGTCGAGGTCGAGTCCGGC
This sequence comes from Nitriliruptoraceae bacterium, assembly GCA_003554005.1. Classification (GTDB taxonomy): domain Bacteria; phylum Actinomycetota; class Nitriliruptoria; order Nitriliruptorales; family Nitriliruptoraceae; genus T1Sed10-7. The sequence continues at coordinate 1,035 of PWEU01000021.1, read as the reverse complement.
AGAGAACGCCCGGCCCGCGCCGGTCAGGACCAAGGCACGCACGTCCCGGTCGGCGAGGTCGGCCTGTAGTTGGGAGAACTCCTCGAACATCTCGAAGGTGATCGCGTTCAGGCGGTCGGGGCGGTCGAGCGTCGCCAGAGCGACCTGTGGCGAAGGCCAGGTCAGGTCGAAGGTTCGGTAGCTCACAGGTGCCTCCGGGTCGTCACGTCTCCTCCGACACGCGAAGCGCGCCGGCCCGCTCGTCGGCGCGCTCCAGCAGCACGCTCGCCATGTCCCCCATGCCGTCGAAGCCGTCCCCGACCGTCTGTCCCCGACCGTGCCGGGCGTGGATCCCCTCCAGGATGACGCCGATCTTGAGGTCGGCGAACACCAGGTACCAGGTCAGGTCCTCGAGGTCGAGACCGCGGGCTTCGGCGTAGCGGCGGGCCATCTGCTCGCGGGAAAGGAATCCTTCGAGCGCCGTCGCGCCCTGGCTGATGGGGTTGGGGACCTCACCCGGCTCGTCCCAGAAGCTCAGCAGGATGCCGACGTCGGTCAACGTGTCCCCGAGCGTCGACATCTCCCAGTCCAGCCCCCCGCGGACGATCGTCGGATCTCTCGGATCGACCATCACGTTGTCGAGCTTGTAGTCGCCGTGGACGATGCCGGGGTGGGGGCAGGCGGTGGGAAGCGTACGACCCAGAAGGTCCAGCAGGTCGTCGACCTCACGGCGAGGAGCCGTGGCCGACGCCTGCCACTGCTTGCGCCAGCGGCGCAGCTGCCGTTCCAGGTACCCGTCGGCCCGCCCCCAGTCCGCCAGACCGACCTGGGCGGGGTCGACCTCGTGCAGGGCGATCAGGGTGTCGACCATCGCCTCGCTGAGGCGACGCCGCTGCTCGACCGACAGCTCGCTCGTCTGCGAGGTGTCGCGGAGGGTGACGCCGTCGATCATGTCCATGACGTAGAACGGCGCACCGATCACGGACTCGTCCTCACAGAGCACGACGGTCCGCGCGACGGGAACGGCCGTGTCAGCCAGCGCGGTCTGGATGCGGT
>PWEU01000303.1 GCA_003554005.1 Nitriliruptoraceae bacterium | reverse complement strand
GGGAGTGCCACCGCGGTGGAGCGCACCGGCACGGACCGCTTCTGAGGTCTCTGGGGTGACAGCTGCGCCCCGCGGTGCGGCACTCACAGGCCTGCCATCGTCGCGTGCCGGTGTGCGGTGTCGTCACCGCGGGCGTTCGCGTGTGTGGCCGTCCGCCTTTGGCGGTCCCGCGGGCACCTTGCTAGCGTCCGGGCCGCTCGGGCGCGGTCGGGGGTCTCCCCACCTGCGCACCCGTCTCCACGACCTTGGATCGATACACCGATGTCGCCCTCCGATGCGCGTTCCCCTGTGCCACCGCGCTCTGCGCGGGGTTCTGGCGAGGCGTCGGAGGCCGCCGCTGCCGACCGCGCGCGCAGCGCGTCGATGTGGCGGGGGCTCGACCACGCCCACATGATGCAGCTCGAGTTGATCGTCGCCGTCGCCCTGTGGGGCGGGGTCGGCTGGTTGGCGGACCGTGCCCTCGGCTCGACCCCGTGGGGCACCGTGCTCGGCGCGCTGGTCGGCTACGCCGCGGGCATGTACCTGGTCTGGCTCCGCAGTCAGCGCATGGACGTCGAGGATGCGGCTGGGCCTGCTCCTGCCGGTCCGGGGCGAGGAGGCGACCTGCGTGGCGCCTGATGCCCTCCGGTCCGCGGCGACCTCGCCCCGCGCCGCCGCCGACACCGTCCGCGATCCCGAGCCAGGGGCCGCCGAGCGGCACCTCGTGCGTGGTGCCGTGCTGACGATCGCCCTGCTCGCACTGCCGGTGTCGGCGGTCGCGTGGGCGCTCGCGGGCCCATCCGGGGCGCTCAGCGCGCTGATCGGGCTCGGCCTCGTGCTCGTGTTGTTCGGGGCGTCGGCCGCTGCACTCGTCCACGTCGCGGTCCGAGCCAAGGGCGCCGGTATCGGTGTGCTGGTCGGTGGCGCGGCGTTGCGCTTGCCGCTCTACATGGTCGTCCTGCTGGCTCTCAGTGGGGTGCCCTGGGTGCACGGTCGAAGCCTGGCCGCCGCGACCGCGGTCGGGGTCGCGGTGACCCTGGCGAGCGAGCTGCGCCTGCTGTCCTCGTTGCCACAACTGTTCTGGATCGACGTCGCGTCGGCACCCTCCGCGCGGCTCGCTCACGACCCACGGAGTTGACCGTCGTGCTCAACGTGCTTGCAGCAGCCGAATGGGGCGGGGAGTTCGAGGGCGTCCTCGATCCGATCAGCGCGCTGTTCGAGTTCCCACCGATCCTCGAGCTCGAGCTGTTCGGTGTCGACCTGTCCATCAACCGCACCATCATCATCGCGTGGCTCGGGACGATCTTCATCGGCGTCCTGTTCACCCTCGGTGCCCGCAAGGCCGAGGTCATCCCGGGGAAGTTCCAGGCGTTCCTCGAGATGATCATCGACCTCAACCGCACGATCGCGCTGGAGATCATCGGGCCCAAGGGGACGAAGTTCGTCCCGTTGCTGACCACGCTGTTCGTGACGATCTTCGTGCTGAACTTCTCGAAGATCTTCCCGCTGTTCATGATGCCGCCGACCTCTCGCGCCGCCTGGCCGCTCTTCCTGGCGCTGACGACCTGGCTGGTCTTCATCGGGGTGGGCATCAAGGAGCAGGGCTTCGCCGGGTACTTCGGCGGGATCCTGTTCCCGCCCGGTGTCCCCAAGGCGCTCTACATCATCCTGACCCCGATCGAGCTGCTCTCCAACCTGGTGCTCCGGCCCTTCACCCTGGCCGTGCGGCTCTTCGCCAACATGGTCGCCGGGCACATCCTCGTGGTCATCACCCTGGTGACGATCCACGTCTTCCTGCCGTCGATGCCGGTGGGCTGGATGGTGGGCGTCTTCGGGTTGATCGCCGCTCCGCTGGTGTTCGCCTTCGAGCTGTTCATCATCGGCCTGCAGGCCTACATCTTCGGGATGCTGTCGGCGGTGTACATCGGCTCCTCGTTGGAGGCGCATCACTGACCTCGTCCGTCGGCCCGCCGACGGGGCACGACCCTCGCTCAACCGAGTCCGACCTGCGGTGCAGCACCGCACCGCTCTCAGGAGGAAACACATGACAGGCTCTCTCAACGTCCTCGGCTACGCCGTGGCGACCATCGGCCCGGCGATCGGCCTGGCCCTGGGGATCTCGAAGGCGATCGAGTCGATGGCCCGCCAGCCCGAAGCCGCCGGCATGGTCCGCACCACGATGTTCATCGGTGTGGCCGTCGTCGAGGCGCTCGCGCTGCTGGCCTTCGTCCTCGCCTTCGCGCTGTAGGACCACCCGCCACCGCGACGCGAGGGACAACCATGCTGCAGGCGATCACCTTCCTGGCCGCCGAGAACGGGGGCATCAACCTCCTGCCGGACGCATCCGAGCTGATCTGGGGCACGGTCGCGTTCGTCATCCTGCTCGCCCTGATGCTCAAGCTCGTCTTCCCGAAGCTGAACGAGACGCTCGAGGAGCGGGGCGCCGCCATCCAGGGTCGGATGGAGGATGCCGAGGCCAAGTACCAGGAGGCCGAGAGGGCCAGGGCGGACTACGAGGAGTCGTTGGCCGAGGCCCGCGGCGAGGCCGACCGCATCATCGAGGAGGCCAAGGCCGCCGCCGACGACCTGCGCAACGAGGCCCGGTCCAGGGCCGAGGCCGAGGCCGCGCAGATCATCGAGCGGGCCCAATCCTCGGTGGCCTCTGAGCGCGACCGCGTGCTCTCCGAGCTGCGCGGCCAGGTCGGGGCGCTGTCGGTCGAGCTGGCGTCGCGCATCGTCGAGCGCGAGCTCGATGCGTCGACCCACGAAGCGCTGGTCGATGAGTACATCGACCAACTGTCGAGCCAGAACTGAGGTCTGACGTGAACGAGGACCCCTACCGCGCCTATGCCAGGGCCGCGCTGACCGTCGCCGAGGGCGAGGGTGCGGTCGAGGTGGTCGAGCGTGAGCTCGCAGCGGTCGCCCACGCGATCGAGACCAACGACGAGCTCCGTACGGTGCTGACCGACCAGCAGCTCCCGCTCGGGCGGCGGCTGGCAGCCGTCGACGGCGGGTTGCTGTCGGCAGCACATCCGGCGACCCGTACCGTGCTCGCGATGGTGTTGGCCGCGGAGCGGGTGGGCGAGCTCAACGACATCGTCGAGGCGATGGCCGAGCTCGTCGCCTCCGGTCGGGTCACCGCGGAGGTCACCTCCGCGGTACCGCTGGACGAGCGCCGGCGTGCCGCGCTCATCGACGCGCTGGAGCGCGCCACCGGGCATGAGCTCGACGTGCGGTTCTCGGTCGACGAGACGGTCGTCGGTGGGGTCCGGGCGACCGTCGGCGACCCCGTCATCGACGGGTCCCTGCTGAAGCGCATGTCCGATCTGCGGACCCGGATCGGGTTGTGACCCGGCACGGCATCCTGCACCGTCACATCACGGCCCCACAGGTGGGCGAGGACGAGGAACGAAACGATGGCTGAACTCGAGTTCCGCTCGGAGGACATCTCCGACGCCGTGCGTCGCATGCTCGAGGGCTACGAGCCCGGGCTGAGCGCTGAGCAGGTCGGCCGGGTGATCAACACCGGCGACGGCATCGCCAACATCTCCGGGCTGCCCGGGGCGCTCGCCAACGAGCTGCTGGACTTCGGTGACGGGGTCTTCGGTATGGCGATGACCCTGGACGAGCGCACCATCGGTGCCGCGGTGTTCGCCGGCTCCTCGCGCATCCACGAGGGGCAGACCGTCCGCCGGACCGAGCGGGTCCTCTCGGTGCCCGTCGGTGACGCCCTGCTCGGCCGCGTCGTCGACCCCCTCGGGCGACCGATCGACGGCAAGGGCCCCCTCGAGCAGGGCAAGATCGACGGCCAACGCGCGCTCGAGGTGCAGGCGCCCGGCGTCGTGGATCGCCAGCCCGTCAACGAGCCGATGCAGACGGGCATCAAGGTCATCGACGTCATGACGCCGATCGGTCGCGGGCAGCGCGAGCTGATCATCGGCGACCGCCAGACCGGCAAGACCGCGATCGCGATGGACACGATCATCAACCAGAAGCAGCTCTGGGGTACCGACGAGGCTGTCAGGTGCATCTACGTCGGTATCGGCCAGAAGGGCTCCACGATCGCCCAGGTCGTCGCGACCCTCGAGAAGTACGGCGCGATGGAGTACACCACCGTCGTCTCCGCGCCGGCCTCCGACCCCGCCCCGTTCCAGTACATCGCCCCCTACTCCGGTGCCGCGATCGGCGCGAACTGGATGTACAAGGGCGAGCACGCGCTGATCATCTACGACGACCTCTCCAAGCAGGCCGATGCCTACCGCCAGCTGTCGCTGCTGCTGCGTCGTCCCCCCGGCCGTGAGGCCTACCCCGGTGACGTCTTCTACCTCCACTCCCGTCTGCTGGAGCGGGCCGCCAAGCTCAACGATGAGCTCGGAGGCGGGGCGATGACCGCCCTGCCCATCGTGGAGACCAAGGCCAACGACGTCTCCGCCTTCATCCCCACCAACGTCATCTCCATCACCGACGGACAGATCTTCCTGGAGACCGACCTGTTCTACCAGGGCGTGCGTCCGGCCATGAACGCCGGGATCTCGGTGTCCCGGGTGGGTGGCGCCGCGCAGCGCCCGGCGATGAAGAAGGTGGCGGGGACCGTGCGGCTCGAGCTGGCGCAGTACCGCGAGCTCGAGGCCTTCGCGCAGTTCGGTTCCGATCTCGACAAGGCCTCGCAGCAGCAGATCGCCCGGGGGCAGCGGGTGGTGGAGATCCTCAAGCAGCCGCAGTACGAGCCGCTGCCCGTGGAGCTGCAGGTCGCCTCGGTCGTGGCCGTCACCTCGGGTGTGCTCGACGAGCTGCCGGTGGTGGACGTGGGCCGGTTCGAGTCGGAGCTGCACACCTTCCTCCGTGACCGCCACACCGGCCTGTTGGAGCAGCTGTCGACCGAGAAGCTCTCCGACGAGCTCGACGCGCAACTGCGCTCCGCGATCGACGACTTCGCCGCCGGTTTCGTGCCGTCGGAGGTCGTCGAGGTGGAGGATGAGGACGAGGGCTGGGACGCCATGGCGGCCAGCAGCGAGCGCGTCGAGTGACCGACCGGCACGGGAGCGCCCCGGTGCTCCCCGTGCCCGAGCGGGCGGCCAACGGCTCGCGAGGAGGCTCAGGTGGCAGGTAGCGGCCAGATCCGGCAGCTGAAGCGGCGGATCAAGTCCGTCCAGAGCACGCAGAAGATCACGCGCGCGATGGAGATGATCGCGGCGTCGCGCATCCTGAAGGCCAAGGGCCGGGTGCGGGCTGCCCGCCCCTACGCCGAGGGCATCCACGACATCATCCGTGGTCTGGCCGTCTCCAACGAGGTCCGCTCCCACCCTCTCCTGGTCCAGCGCGACATCCAGCGGGTCGCCGTGCTCGTCAACACCTCCGACCGCGGGCTCGCCGGTGCCTACAACGCCAACGTGCTCAAGGTCGCGGAGCGCACCATCGCCGAGGAGGAGGGCAAGGGCCGCACCGTCGACCTGTACGTGGTCGGCAAGAAGGGGGCCGGCTACTTCGCCTACCGCGGCCGTCGCGCCCTGCAGGTCTGGGAAGGCGTCGCCGACACCCCTCACATCGACGAGGCCGGCGACATCGCCGAGACCATGATGGCGCGGTACCGGCACGCCGAGCTCGACCGGGGGTGGTTGGTCTACACCGACTTCAAGAGCTCACTGACCCAGGTCCCGGTCCGTATGGAGCTGCTGCCGGTCAAGCCCACCGAGTTCGAGGGCGGCCGGGAGATCGACCCGGAGTTCATCTTCGAGCCGGCCCAGGACGAGCTGCTGAACACCCTGATCCCGCGCTACGTGGAGGCGAAGGTCTTCCACGGGCTGCTCGAGTCCTCGGCCTCCGAGCACGCCAACCGACAGCGCGCCATGAAGGCGGCCACCGACAACGCCAAGGAGGTCGCCGCCAACCTGTCGCGCATCATGAACCAGGCCCGCCAGGAGCAGATCACCACCGAGATCTCCGAGATCGTCGGTGGCGCCGAGGCCCTCGGCGACTGAGGCACCCACCGCCTCCACCACCAGCCAACCCCAACCCAGCCCCCCGTACCGCGAGTGCCCGCCGGGTCCAGCACCACCCGCCGAGCCGACGCCCAAGGAGCCGAACATGGCCACCGCATCCGCCGACGGTCGCATCATCCGCGTCATCGGCCCGGTCGTCGACGTGGAGTTCCCCCCGGGGGACCTCCCCGAGATCAACACCGCCCTGACCTTCGAGCGCGAGGAGGAGGGCCAGCGGTACTCCATCACCGCTGAGGTCGCCCAGCACCTCGGTGACCGCCGCGTGCGTGCGGTGTGCATGCAGCCGACCGACGGGGTGGTCCGAGGTGCGGCGGTGGTCGACACCGGCAGCCCGATCACGGTGCCCGTCGGTCCGGGGACGCTCGGGCACATCTACAACGTGCTGGGCGAGCCGCTCGACGTGGACGCGGATGCGATCGAGGCCGACACCCGCTGGCCGATCCACCGCGACCCGCCGCCCTTCGACGAGCTCGAGCCCCAGTCGGTGATGTTCGAGACCGGCATCAAGATCATCGACCTGATCGAGCCCTACGTACAGGGCGGGAAGATCGGCATGTTCGGCGGTGCCGGGGTCGGCAAGACCGTCGTCATCCAGGAGATGATCAACCGCGTCGCCCAGCAGCACGGCGGGGTGTCGGTGTTCGCCGGGGTCGGTGAACGCACCCGTGAGGGCACCGACCTGAAGCTCGAGATGGAGGAGTCGGGGGTCCTGGAGAAGGCCGCCCTGGTCTACGGCCAGATGGACGAGCCCCCCGGGGTCCGTCTGCGGGTCGCCCTGTCGGCGCTGACGATGGCCGAGTACTTCCGGGATGAGATGCGGCAGGACGTGCTGCTGTTCATCGACAACGTGTTCCGGTTCGTCCAGGCCGGTTCCGAGGTCTCCACCCTGCTCGGCCGGATGCCCTCTGCCGTGGGCTACCAGCCGACCCTGACCAACGAGATGGGCCAACTGCAGGAACGGATCACCTCGACCAAGGGTCGCTCCATCACCTCTCTGCAGGCCGTCTACGTGCCCGCCGACGACATCACTGACCCGGCGCCCCACACCACCTTCGCCCACCTCGACGCTCAGACGGTGCTCAGCCGCGACATCGCGTCGCTCGGCATCTACCCGGCCGTCGACCCGCTGGACTCCACCTCGCGGATCCTCGACCCGGCGATCGTCGGGCAGGAGCACTACGACGTCGCCACCGGGGTCCAGGAGGTCCTGCAGCGCTACAAGGACCTCCAGGACATCATCGCCATCCTCGGGATCGACGAGCTCAGCGAGGAGGACAAGGTCGTGGTCAGCCGGGCCCGCAAAGCCCAGCGGTTCTTCAGCCAGAACTTCTACGTCGCCGAGCAGTTCACCGGCAACCCCGGGGGCTACGTGCCGGTCAGCGACACGATCACCGGCTTCCGGGCGCTGATCGACGGTGAGCTCGACGAGGTCCCGGAGCAGGCCTTCCTGTATGCCGGCGACGTGGACGACGTGCACCGCAAGGCTGCGGAACTGGCGAAGTGATGTCGGACGCGACCATGACCGTCGAGGTGGTCTCCGCTGAGGCCCACGTGCTCTCCGGCGAGGCCCGCGAGCTGTACGCCCGAGCGGTCGAGGGCGAGATCGGCATCCTGCCCGGTCACGCCCCGGCGCTGGTGGCGCTGGACGTCGGGCCCCTGCGGCTGACGATGGACGACGGCACGAAGGAACGCATCGCCGTGCACAAGGGGGTCCTGTTCGTCGGTGACGACGGCAAGGTGATCGTGCTGGCGGACATCGCCGAGCGGGCCCAGGACATCGACCTCGACCGCGCCAAGGCCAAGGCGCAGCGGGCCCAGGAGCGGCTCGCCAGGGGCACCGACGCCGATCTCGAGGCACGCCTGGTCTCCCTGCGCAAGCAGCAGCTGCGGATCCAGGTGGCATCCGGGACGGAGGCCACCCACTCCGGGTGAAGGGCTCTGAAGGTGTCCCGAGGGGCGGTTCGTGCGACGGCCCTGCCGTGTCCGCTGGGTAGCATGCCCGGATGGCACCGCCCCCCGCCGCGACCCTGGCCACCGACGCGTTCCGCGTCCGCGGCGGTGCCACCCTCCATGGCACCATCCGGCTGTCAGGGGCGAAGAACTCGGCGCTGAAGCTGATGGCCGCGGCCCTGCTGTCGGAGGAGCCGCTGGATCTCAGCGAGGTCCCGGCCATCGCCGACGTGCCGGTCATGGCCGAGGTGCTGCAGGGTCTCGGGGTCGAGGTGGCGCTCGACCTCGAGCGTCAGACCTGCCGCCTGCAGGCCACCGATCCGAGCTGGCACGCCCCCGCCGATGCGGTGTCGAGGATCCGCGCCTCACTGTCCACCCTCGGGCCGCTGGTGGCCCGCCTGCGCCGCGCAAGGCTCGCGCTCCCCGGCGGTGACCGCATCGGGGCGCGGTCGATCGACCTGCACCTGAGAGGGCTCACGGCGATGGGCGC
>PWEU01000172.1 GCA_003554005.1 Nitriliruptoraceae bacterium | reverse complement strand
TCGTGGGTCAGCATCGCCCCGGCGACGACCTCGTCCTCGAGGTCGATCTTGACCGCGCCGTCGGTCACGAACAGCTCGACGAAGGCGGCGATGTTGTTGCCGTACATCGTGCTCGCCTCGCTCGGCATCGCGGAGGCGAGCTCATGGCCGGGGAACACCCGCCCCCCGTGGTGCTCGACGACCCGTTCCGTCTCCGTGAGCTCGCAGTTGCCCCCGTCGGCCGCCGCCAGGTCGATGACGACCGCTCCGGCCGGCATCGCCTCCACCATCTCAGCGGTGAGCAGCAGCGGGGCGGGACGTCCGGGGATCTGTGCGGTGGTGATCGCGGCGTGGGCGGAGCTGAGATGCTCGGTCAGGATGCGCCGCTGCCGGGTCAGGAAGTCCTCCCCGGCCTCCTTGGCGTACCCACCCTCGCCGGTGAGGTCCTCGTCGGAGGGGATGTCGATGAAGGTGCCCCCGAGCGAGGCGACCTCCTGCTTGGCGGCGGCGCGGATGTCGGACACCTTCACCACCGCGCCCAGCCGCCGGCCGGTCGCCACCGCCTGCAGCCCCGCGACCCCCGCCCCGAGGACCACCATCGTCGCCGGCTTGATCGTCCCGGCGGCGGTCATGAACAGCGGGAAGTACTTGTCGAGCTCGTAGGCGGCGGTGACCACGGCCCGATAGCCGGAGATGTTGGCCTGGCTGGACAGCGCATCGATGGCCTGGGCGCGGCTGATCCGGGGCACCAGCTCCATCGCCAGGCTGGTCACGCCCCGCTCCGCCAGCGCCGCGACGACGTCGAGGTGGCGGTGGGGGGCGACGAAGCTGAGTAGCACCGCGCCCGGAGCCAGCTCGGCCACCTCCTCCGGGGTGGGCGGGGCGACCCGGGCCACCACCTCCGCATCACCGACCTCGCCCGGATCGGCGATCCGGGCGCCGGCGGAGGTGTAGTCGTCGTCGGTGAACCGCGCCGCTGCCCCGGCACCCGACGCCACGGCCACCTCGATGCCCGTTCGGCGGAGCTTGGCGACCGAGGCGGGCGTCGCCGCGACCCGCCGTTCCCCGGCCGCCTGCTCCTGCGGGATGAAGATGGTTGCCACCAGGTGCTCCGAGCATGTCGTGAGACGTCCGTTTCCCCCCGGCGGACCGCCACGTCGGAGGCAGCCGTCACGAGGGCGTGGGCACGAACCTAGTCGTCGGTCGACCGCCACCCCGTATCGAGGCCACCGCCGCTGGCGAGCAGCGCGACGGAGCCCGCGGAGCGACGGCTACCGTGCGCCCCATGAACGAGGACGTGCGCGAGCGGCTCGTCCGTCTGGTGCGGCGCAGCGACGCCGACCTGGCGGAAGCGGCGTTGCTGTGCGCGCTCGGGTGCGCCCCCGACCTCGACGTCGAGGGCGAACTGCTCCGTATCGACGCGCTGGCTGATGGGCTCAGAACGCAGCACCCCGACCTCGGGTCCAGCGTCGCGGCCGCCACCTCCCTGCGTGACCACCTCGGTGCCGGGTTGGGGTTCCGGGGCGATCCTGACCGGTCACACCTCCCGGACGCCTCGCTGCTGCACCGCGTGCTCGCCGAGCGCCGCGGGCTTCCCCTGACCCTGTCCATCGTCTACGTCGCCATCGCACGTCGGCTGCGGGTGGCCGCGTACCCCATCGGGCTGCCCGGTCACGTCGTGGTCGGCGTCGCCGGGGGGGAACACCCCGTCACGCTCGATCCCTTCCACGGCGGGGTGCTGCTCGACGAGCCGGCGCTGATCTCGCGGGTGCACGAGGCGACCGGTGGTCGGCTGGCGTTCCGCCGGGCCATGCTGCGTCCCACCCCCGCCGTGCGCATCGTGCGCCGGCTGCTGAACAACCTCTCCCAGTCGCTACTCCACGCCGAGCGCTTCGCCGAGGCGCGGTGGGCGGTCGAGGTCAAGCTGGCGCTGCCGAACCGGGTCGCCGAGGACCACCGCGAGCTCGGCGCCCTCAGCATGCGCACCGGACGCTTCGACGCGGCTGCCGATGCCTATGAGCGGTACCTGGAGCTGACCGAGGGCGACACGCCGGAGCGGCAGACGGCGCGCCGAGCTGCGATCGAGGCCCGCGCGCGACTCAACTGACCCCCCGGCCGGGGCCCGGAGGCCGCTGCGCGCCGTCACGGCACGCTGGTGGTCAGAACCCGAACAGCACGGGCGCGAGCCACACCGACACCACAGCGATCAGCAGCGTGCCGATCACGTTCAGCACCAGCCCGACCCGCACCATCTGGGGGATGGTCACGAAGCCCGAGCCGAACACGATGGCGTTGGGCGGGGTGGCGACGGGCAGGGCGAAGGCGCAGGTTGCCGCCAGGGCGGTGGGGATCGCCAGCGCCATCGGATCGAGCCCGAGGACCACGGCCGTCCCGGCGACCACGGGGACCAGAGCCGCGGTCGTCGCGGTGTTGGAGGTCAGCTCGGTCAGCAGGATGACCGTGGCGACGACCGCGAGGATCAGCACCGGGATCGGAACCGCCTCGAGCTGTGCGAGCTGCTGGCCGACGAACACGTCGACCTCGTTGCCCGACACCGCCGCCGCCAGCGCGAGCCCGCCACCGAACAGCAGGAGCACGCCCCAGGGGAGCTGACGGGCGGTGGCCCAGTCCATGGTGAACACGCCGCGGCGCCAATCGACCGGCAGCGCGAACAGCACGATGGCGCCGGCGATCGCGATGATCGGGTCATCGATGGCCGCGAGGGGGGTGCCGGCCAGCAGGTCCTGGAGCGGGCCGCGCAGGATCCATGAACCGGCCATGCACACGAAGACGATCAGGACGTTGCGCTCGCCCGGGGTCAAGGGTCCCAGCGTGGCGAGCTCCTCGTCGATCAGCTCCGCGCCGCCGGGGATGTCGTCGATCTCCGGCGGGTACATCCACCGGGTCAGGACCACCCAGGCGATGACCAGGAACACCAGCGAGAGTGGCAGCGCGAACAGCATCCATTGCCCGAACCCGAGGTCGATGTCGTAGGTCTGGGCGAGGAAACCGGCCAGGAAGGTGTTCGGCGGCGTCCCGATCAGCGTCGCCAGCGACCCGATGCTCGCCGCGTAGGCGATGCCGAGCATCAGGCCCGTACCGAGGTTGGGAGCCGGGCTCTCGGCGATCTCCTCCGCGGAGGTGGGTGCCTCGTCCCCGGCGATCTCCGACACCGACCTGTCCCCGTGGCGCTCGTCGGCACCGGCCCCGAGCTTGACCGCCACGAGCCCGAGGACCGACACCCCGATCGGCAGCATCATCACCGTCGTGGCCGTGTTGCTGACCCACATCGAGAGTCCCCCGGCGGCCAGCATGAAGCCACCGACCAACCGGGTCGGTCGGGTGCCGACCACCCGGATCGTCAGCAGGGCGATCCGGCGGTGGAGGCCCCATCGCTGCATCGCCAGCGCCAGCACGAACCCGCCGAGGAACAGGAACACCAGCGGGTTGCCGTAGGCCTCGGTGGTCGTCGACAGCTCCAGGGCTCCCGTCAGCGGCAGCAGCACGATCGGCAGCAGGGAGGTCACCGCCAGCGGCAAGGTCTCCGCCACCCACCACACCGCCATCAGGACCGCGACGGCAGCGGTGGCTCGCCCGCCCTCGGTCAACCCGTCCTCGCCCACCGGCACGAGGAGGTAGGTCGCGATGGCGGCCACCGGACCCAGCGCCAGCCCGATCCGGGCCCGACGGCCGGACCGTGCGGGCTCGGGACCACCGCCGAGCTGGGGTCGGAGGCGTTCGTCTGGTTGCTGGTCCGCCATCGGTCCCTCACCACCGTCCGGCTCGGCTGGCGTGATCGCCGTGCCGACGATGCGCTGGGACGGGTCGGCGCCGTGACGATCACGGGCGCTGGTGTCTCGACGGTAGGTGGCGCCCCAGGGGGGTGGCCAGGGCAGAGGGGCCTGACGGCAGCAACCGCTCGACCCTCAGCCGGACGCCGCCGCGCGGCGGCGCGCTCGGGCCGCGGCCGGTGCCGGCCGCGGCCCCGCTAGAAGATGGTGGCGGCGTGTTCGGCCAGGGGGCTGCGCACCCCCTTGGTCAGCGTGACGTGGCCGAACAGCGGGCTGCCCTTCATCTTCTCGATCAGGGCGGCCATCCCGCCGTAGGGCGAGATGTAGGGGTTGTCGACCTGACCGAGGTCGCCGCAGAACACCACCTTGGAGCCGGTCGCCATCCGGGTCAACACGACCTTCAGCGCCGACAGTTCGATGTTCTGCGCCTCGTCCACGACCACGAACTCGTCGGTGATCGACCGGCCCCGGAGGTAGGTGATGGCGGCCAACTCGAGCTGCCCGCGGTCCACCAGCGACTCGATCGTGCCCTGGACCTGACGGTGCTCCCTGGTCCCGCGCCCGCCCGCAGCGTCGGTCCGGAGCAGGGCGTAGAGGTTGTCGTGGACCGCTGCCATCCACGGCGCCAGCTTCTCGTCGAGGTCCCCCGGCAGGTAGCCGATCTCCTGCTTGCCCACCGCGATCAGCGGCCGGTACACGCTCAGGCGGCGGTAGGCCGTCGCCTCGATGACCTGTTCCAGGCCCGCGGCCAGTGCGAGGAAGGTCTTGCCGGTCCCCGCCATGCCCATCAGGGACACGCAGGGGACCTCGGGGTCCAGCAGCAGGTCGATCGCGAAGGTCTGCCGCACGTCCCGGGGTGCCATGCCGAACACCGGGCGGTGCCCATGGCCCCGGTGCAGGGTCGCGGTGCCGTCGGGTTCCACCTCGGTGACCCTGGCCAGGCCGGACGAGGACCGGCCGGCGCGCAGGACCAGGCAGGCGTTCGGCCACAGCTCGCCGACGGCCGACAGGTCGGCGAGCTCCGCGTCGAGCCGGGCCTTGCCGTCGCGGTGGAGCGCGTCGAGGACCCCGGGGTCGACCTCCAGCTCCACGATGCCCGTGCTGTGCTCCTCGACCCGGACGGTGTCCCCGCGGTAGTCCTCGACCCCCACCCCGAGCTGGCTGCCCTTGATCCTGAGCGCCGCGTCCTTGGTCACCAGGGTGGCACCGATCGCCATGGCCACGCAGAGGATGCGGTGGTCGGCCTGGGCCCGGTCGAGGTAGGGCGGCAGGGGCGAGTCGACGTGGTTGGCCTCGATGCGCACCGAGCCGCCGGAGGGCAGCAGCAGCGGATCACGCAGTCCCGCCCCGGACTCCGCCCGCAGCTGCTCGATCTGGCGTAGCGCCAGGCGGGCGTTGCGCCCGACGTCGTCCAAGGCGGTCTTCTTGCGGTCGAGTTCCTCGATGACGACCAGCGGGAGCACCACGTCGTGCTCCTCGAACCGGAACAGCGCGTTGGGATCGGCCAGCAGCACGCAGGTGTCGAGCACGTAGGTGCGCTGCTGGTCGGTCGCTGCCGGCGAGGTGGTGGGCGTGGTGGCGGTGTGCGTCATCGAGAGCTCCCGGGACCGGTGACCCGCCCACAGCTCCCCCGGTGGGGACCGGAGACGGGTCGACGACGACGAACGCCGCCCGGGCGGGGCGGCGTCGAGGTGCTGCGGCAGGTGTGGCGGCCGGTGGCGTGGCGCTCGAACGGATCGAGCAGGACCCAGCGTCGCCGCCCGGCAGCGAACGACCGGGGCGGCCCTGGTTCGGGCTGCCGGCCCGTCCTGCTCGCGGGGTGGGACACGTCGCTGGTGACCTCGCGTCGGCTGGCCGCCGCGCACCGCGGCGGGTGCGGGGCAACGTAGCGATGGCCCGGCCGCGAACCGGGGAGGCTGGACCGGGACCCGCCCTACTGCCCGAAACGGCGCGTGCGACGTTGGAAGTCGCGCAGGGCGCGCAGGAAGTCGATCTTGCGGAACTCCGGCCAGTAGGCGTCGCAGAAGTAGTACTCGCTGTGGGCCGACTGCCACATCATGAAGCCGGACAGCCGCACCTCGCCGGAGGTACGGATGATGAGGTCCGGATCGGGCAGCCCGGTGGTGTAGAGGTGGTGGCCGATATCGGCGGGGGTGAGCTCCGCGGCGACCTTCTCCAGCGACGCACCCTGAGCGGCGCGATCGAGCAGCAGGCTGCGCAGCGCGTCGGTGATCTCCTGGCGGCCGCCGTAGCCCACGGCCACCTGCACGCGCAGCCGGTCGTGGTCCGCCGTGGCCTCCTCTGCACGCTTCAGGGCCTGCCGGGTCGACTCCGGCAGCAGGTCGAGGGCACCGACGGCGGTGACCCGCAGGCCCCGATCCGCCGCGTCCTCCGTGCAGCCCATCCGCTCGATGGTCGCTTCGATGATCTGCATCAGGGCCGTGACCTCGGCGTCGTCACGGGTCAGGTTGTCGGTGGACAGCAGCCACAGGGTGACGTAGGGGATCTCGAGCTCGAGGCACCAGTCGAGGAAGGGGTCGATGTGCCGGGCCCCCGCCTCGTGGCCGTGGGAAGCCGCCCCGAGCCCACGCTCCACGGCATAGCGGCGGTTGCCGTCGATGATGACCCCGACGTGCCGGGGCATGGGGCCATCCGCCAGCTCCCGCTCGAGCTGGCGCTCGTAGACCCGGTAGACCAGATCGCGCGCACCCATGCCGATGATGCTAGGGCTACCGCGCCGCTCGGACACGGACCGTCACCTCACGCCGGGTGAGCGAGGTGGTACGCTCACTCCCACAGCACGCCCGGGCGGCCACGTCCGGGCGTCCTTCGTGAGGCCCACCCTCGTGGCTGCGGCCCGGCTCCCCGGGAAGGGAGCCCGAACCTTCGTTCCGACGATCCGGAGTACCCGATGTCCGAGACGTGGTTGAGCCAGGAGGCCTACGACCGCCTCAACGCCGAGCTCGAGACGCTGCGTACCGAGGGCCGCGAACGCATCTCGGCGGAGATCGAGGTCGCCCGCGCCCACGGCGACCTGCGCGAGAACGCCGAGTACCACGCGGCCAAGGACGAACAGGGCAAGATGGAGGCGCGCATCCGTCAGCTCAACGAACTGCTCCGTGATGCCCGGATCGGTGAACCCGACACCACCGACGTGGCCCGCCCCGGGCTGGTGGTCGTCCTCGACATCGAGGGCGACGAGGAGACCTACCTGATCGGCAGCCGCGAGGACAGCCACAGCGATCTGGAGATCCTGTCGGCCGAGAGCCCGATGGGCCGGGCCGTCCTCGACCAGTCGGTCGGCGCTACGGTGAGCTTCACCACGCCGTCCGGGGTGGAGCTGGCGGTCACGGTCCGGGACATCCGCACCGTCTGACACCAGCCCGCGTTGCCTCACGGACCGGGGCTCGCCACGGCGGTGACGGCGGTCGCGACAGGTGGCAGGATGCGCGGTCACGTCGAGCTCGCGGACGACGTCCACCAGCTCACGGTGCAGACGGGGGTCAACGTCGTCGTGCTCCGCGACGACGACGGGGTCACCCTGGTCGACACCGGGCTGGATCGGCCCGGTCTGACCGCACGCCTCGCCCGGCTCGGCATCGCGCCCAGCGAGGTGACCCGGGTGCTGCTCACCCATGCCCATCCCGATCACACCGGCGGTGTGCATCGGCTGCGACGCAGCGGCTCGCGTGCCTCGGTGGCGATCGGCGCCGACGACCTCGACGTCGGCCGCGGGCTGGCCGAGCCGCCGGCGCCGGAGCATCTCGGCGGCCGCCTGCTGTCGCGCCTGCCGGCCCCGGGAGCCTGGGGCCATGCCCCGGCCGTCACTGACGCCACCGCGCTCGAGGACGGTCAGCGGCTGCCGATCGCGGGCGGGCTCGAGGTGGTGGCGACCCCCGGTCACACCGTCGGCCACGTCGCCTTCCATCTGCCCGCACGCAACGTGGTGATCGGCGGTGACGTGGTGTTCAACGTCTTCAGCCTCCGTCCCTCACCGGCGTTCCTGTGCTGGCGGACAGCACCCAACCTGGCCTCGGTCGCGCGCCTGGCAGCCCTCGGCGCGACCACGCTGGCACTGGCCCACGGCCAGCCGGTGACCGACGACGTGGCCGGCCGCCTGTCCCAGCTGATCGCCGACAGCTGAACCCGTGCTTGAGTCGACCCGCCGGCGGTATCACGATCCCCGACGCGTCCGACCCGTCCGGTCGCCGCCCCAGCTCCGCATCCCTGCGAGAGGGAAGGAGCTGAGGATGAGCCAGACAGAGACGCGCGACCGCCCCCAGCCGCTGTCGACCCGCCAACGACGCCGGGCCATCGCAAAGCTGGTGTTCCTGATCGCAGGAACCCTGTCACTCGCCCTGTCGGTCGGGCTCTGGTTCCTCACCGAGGACCGTGAAACGGCGATCTTCGTCGGGCTGTGGGTGCCATCACTGTTCTCGCTCGGCGCGCTCGTGGCCGCCGGGGAGGGACCAAGATGAACCCCGGCACCTTGTTCGCGATCGGCGCCGTGGTGTTCATGATGGGCGGTCTGGGGCTGGTGCTGTTCCTGCTCGACACCTTCCAGGACTGGCGGATCCGCGAGAAGCAGACCGACGAGGACACCTACCTCGATGACGAGACCGTCGGTCAGGCCCTCGGCGATCCTCGCCACCAGCGGCACTGACCGC
>PWEU01000379.1 GCA_003554005.1 Nitriliruptoraceae bacterium | reverse complement strand
GGGTGACGGCGACACGCCTTCGGAACCTGGCGCGGACTCCAGGACTCCCAGCACCGTGGGGAAGTTCATGCAACGCCGGGGATGTCCTTGATGGCGTAGCGGAGGACGAGGTCGGTGCCGGGGTAGATGGTTTCGGTGTCGTTGAGTTGGTCGCACAGGGCTTCGAGCGCGCGGGTGCGGCGCGGGGCTGAGGCGGGGTTGAGGGTGACGTGCAGGACACCGTCGGTGATCTGGAGGTCGCCGGCGAGGGTGAATGCTTCACGGAGCAGGCTGCGGGCGTCGTGGCCTGCACGGGCGTAGCTGGGGGCGAGCAGCCGGGCCAGGGTCGACTCGGTGTTGTAGGCCGCGATCCGGCAGGCGTGGGTGAGCAGCTTGGGTTCGGCGTCCAACAGCCGGGCATCGGGGTGCAGTTGGGCCAGCGGGATGCGGGCGGGGATGGCGGCCATCTCTTGCCGGGCGGCGGCGAGCTGGGCGCGGACCTGGTCGAGGGTGGTGTCGAGCTCGGCCAGGCTGTCGGCCGCGGCGGTGTGGCGGTGCCGCCCGGCGGCAGCCTCTCCATTGGTGATGGTGCGTTCGAGGTCGTTGACCTTGCGGCGGGCGGCACGTTTGGCGGGGTTGGGCACCGTGCGGGTGGGGTCGTCGTTGACGATCGCGTAGCTGTCGAGGGCGTCGAGGGCGAAGTGGGCCCGGCCGTAGCGGAAGTAGTTCTCCTGGCGCCACCGGTTGAACATCCGTGCGGCGATCTCGGCGGCTGACAGGTCGAACCGGGAGGTCAGGATCGGGGTCTGGTGCCCGTTGGGGCTGCGGCGCACGATCTGGCGCAGCCGGATGGTGGTGCGGCCGTGGGCCTTGGCGGCCTTGGCCGACAGCTTGATGCGCACGGTCCGATCCGCCAGCTCCCACCGGTGGGTGACGCCACGTTCGTCGACCCAGACATGCTCGGTGAACGCCGAGGCGGGCTCGGGCCGCACGGTGCCCTTGCGGTAGGTGAGCAGGTCGAAGCCCTCGGCGGTCAGGTGGGCGAACAGGTCGGGGGACCAGCCGCCCCGGTCGAACACCACCGTGGTGGTCCGCTCGCCGGCCAGCTCGGCCAGTTCGGGCAGCAGCCGGCGGATCTCTGCGGCCGTGGATGCCGACGGTGGGGCGATCACGGCGAAGATCGGGTCGCCGTTGGCGTCACCGATCCAGGTTTCCAGGGTGGCGGGCATGGAGATCCGCATCCGGGCCACATGGGCCTTGGGCAGCCGGCGGGTGCCGTGGTAGGCGCGCACGTGCCCGTCGATGTAGACGAACCCGACCGCGTCGGGGTGGGTGTCGACGTGGTGGCGGGCCAGTCCGGCCATCAGCTGCCCGGCCTGGCCCCGTTCGGCCAGCTCACCCAGCCGGCGGCGGATCGTGCCCACCTCCGGGGCCCGGTCCAACGCCAGGATCCGGCCCAGGTCGCCCGGCACGACCCGGGTCACCCCCTCAGCCCGCGGTTCGCGCAGCAACGCGAGCAGCACCAGACACAACAGCAGGCTCCGCAGCCCGTAGAAACCGTTGTTCAGCTTGCCGTAGGACTGCTCGGCGACCTCGAGCAGCCCGGTGGCCTCCAAGGCGGGCAGGGCCAGCAGCAACCCGGCCAGCGGCAGCTGCCGCCCTTGGGTGAACACCGGTGCCGCCTCGACGAGCTGGCCAAACCGGGCCGCCTGCCGCTCGGTGGTGCGCGGGGCCGGGACCGGCACCACCGCCAACTCCTGCGCCCCCACTTCCTCGGGTTCGTGGCGGTCGGCCGTCGACGACGGGGCCGGCTGCTGGCTGCGCAGCACCTGACGCACCGAGAACGACGACACCCCGACCGTCTCGGCGATCGCGGCCTGCGTGGCACCCTGGGCGTCCAGCGCGACGATCTGCTCGACGACCTCGTCGGTGAGCTTCCACGCCCCCTTGGGGCCGGGCCTGGCCGGTGCCAACCCGACGATGCCGTCCTGCTCGTAGTCGCGCATCCAGCGCCACAGGGTCGTGGTCGTGGTCGCAAACGCCGCCGCGATCTGGACCCGTCTGGCGACCCTGGCGGTGGCCAGCTGCACCGCCGCGAGGCGACGGCCGGTCTCGTCGCCGGCCTGCCACGACCACCACAGCGTCCCCCACACCCACACCTGCCCGCCGTCCTCGTCGATCGTCAGGCAGGCCGCCTCCCCGATCGGACGGGCCCCATCCGCACGCAGCGGCAACGGCATCTGTGCACTCATCGTCCCCATCTTCGCACCACTCCCACACCCGAGATAACAGCACGCTAATTATCTCAGATTGAGAGCACGGAAGCGAGCACCCCAACGACAAGAAACCAACAGAACCACCCGATCCGGCGGCGTTCTCAGCCGTTTCGGTTCAGGGTCCCCATCTCACGGTGCTGGGAGTCCTGGACTCACGGCACGCATCACGCTGATCGGTGCGCTGGTGCTGCACCTCATGGTGGGTGCCCTGCTGCCGACGACCCCGCAGTTGGCACCCGCCTGGGCGCTGCCGGTGTTCGCCACGTTGTGGTTCGTGATCGCGGCACTGGTCCTGCGGTGGTACCGCATCCGGGCGATCACCACCCTGCTGCTACCGATGGCACTGGTGGTGGTGTGGCTCGCAACCCTGTGGGCTGGCTCGAACCTGTTCGGGTGGGGGGGCTAGTTCAGCCCACCATGTCCGCTTCCTGGCCGGTCGGCCCCAACTCCTCGAGGGCCTCCTGGGCCTCGTCCTCGGTCGCGTAGATGGTGACCGTGGTCTCCATCCCCGCTTCCCGGTGGCCGGGGACGTTGCAAATGACCGTCCACTCACCCGGGAACAGCAGCACGTTGCCTTCGGCGGTCTCACCACCCATCGATCCGGCGACCGCGTCGCCGTCGGTGCCGCCCATGAACGACGATCCATCGGCGGCCCCGATGAACTCGATGTTGTGGTAATCGTTCCCGACGTTCGGGCCGATCACGTCGATGTCACCGGTGACGGCGATACCGTCCACCCACTCGAAGAAGAACTCGCCCATCTCGACCTCGAGCTCGCCGCCCGGCCCGACGGGCTGGATCGATTCGCAACCCTCGGTCCCCGGGGGACACTCCAGGCCTTCGGCGTCCGCAGCGCCGGCCGGGATGGTGGAACAGCCGGCAAGCAGAAGGCCTGCGGCAGCGAAACCGAGGAGGGAACGTCGCACGACGGCGCTCCTTGAGGGTCGTCGGGCAGGTCGTCACGACCTGCAGGGCAGGCGCAAGCGTACCGTGACCGCCGTGGCCCTCCGGCATCACACGTGGGGTGCCTCAGTCGACCGTGAGCTCACCGCGCATCGTCGCCGAGTGACCGGGGATCGTGCACACGAACTCGTAGGTGCCGGCATCGAGTTCGATGCTTCCCACGCCGGTCTCGCCGGCTGCACAGACCGCGACCTCGTCGCCGGTTGCGATGATCACCAGGTTGTGGTGGACCCTGTCCTCGCAGGTCAACGCGAACTCGATCTCCCCGGCCGGTGCGTGCAGTTCATCGGGTTCGAACAGCAGGTCGTCCGTGCCAAGCACCCGCAGGGCGTCGTCGCTGATCGCAACCTCGTCAGCCCCCGAGCCGTCAGCATCGCCGTTCCCGCAGGCGAGGAGGACGACCGCCATCGCCAGGATCAGCAGCGACCGTCGCACCACCGATGCGCGAGAGGTGTTCGCCGAACCCGCCATCATCATCCTGTCCGTCGCGACCGTGCGCCGGTGCCCGGCGGATCCCCAGCGTGCCACGTTCCGGACGGGCCATGGACACGCACCGCCGCCGACACCAGGGTCCGGGCCAGCGCTCACTACGCTGCTGCCGTTCCCCCTGCACCCCACCCCGCTGTCCGGAAGGTCCTGCCGTGTTCGACGCCGTGCTGGTTGCCAACCGTGGTGAGATCGCGATCCGGGTCATCCGGGCCTGCCAGGAACTCGGCGTCCGTGCCGTCGCGGTCTACAGCGACATCGACCGGGACGCGCCACACGTCCGGCTCGCCGACGAGGCCTACCTGTTGGGACCGGCATCGCCCGCCGCGTCGTACCTCAACATCGACCGCATCCTCGAGGTTGCTGCCGAGGCCGGGGTCGACGCGATCCACCCGGGGTACGGCTTCCTGTCCGAGAACGCTGACTTCGCGGCGGCGGTCACGCAGGCCGGGTTGACGTTCGTGGGTCCTCCGGCCGAGGCGATCCGGCGCATGGGCGACAAACTGTCGGCGCGGGAGGTCGCACTGAACGCCGGGGTCCCGGTGGTGCCCGGCACCCTCGAGCCCACCAGTGACCCTGCGGTCGCCATCGAGTTCGGGGACGAACACGGCTACCCCGTCGCGGTCAAGGCGATGTTCGGGGGCGGTGGTCGCGGCATGAAAGTGGTGCACAACGCCCCCCAGATGAAGGAGGCGCTGGCCGCGGCCGAGCGTGAGGCGCAGGCGGCGTTCGGTCGGGCCGAGTGCTACCTGGAGCGCTACCTCGAACGACCCCGGCACGTCGAGATCCAGGTGCTCGGCGACCTCGACGGCACGATGGTCCACCTCGGCGAGCGTGACTGTTCGTTGCAGCGCCGTCACCAGAAACTGGTCGAGGAGGCGCCAGCGCCCGGGGTCACGCCGTCCGTACGTGACGCGATGGGGACGGCCGCCATCAAGGTCGCCATCGAGATGGGCTACACCAACGCCGGCACCTGCGAGTTCCTGCTGGACGCGGATGGCCAGACCTTCTACTTCCTGGAGATGAACACCCGGCTGCAGGTCGAGCACCCGGTCACGGAACTGGTGACCGGCATCGATCTGGCGCAGGCCCAGCTGCGGATCGCCGCCGGGGATGGCATGGGCATCGCGCAGGAGGACGTGCGCCTCACCGGTCATGCCATCGAGGCGCGCATCAACGCCGAGGAGCCCGCAGCGAACTTCATGCCGACGCCGGGACTGATCGATGAACTGCGCGCGCCCCTGGGTCCGTGGGTGCGGTTCGACACGGGGGCGGAGTCGGGCTACGAGGTGCCACGCGACTACGACTCCATGATCGGCAAGTTGATCGTGTGGGCGGAGACCCGCGACGGTGCACGGGCGCGGATGCGCCGTGCGCTCGACGAACTGGTCCTGACCGGCATCCCCACCACCGTGCCCTTCCACCGGCTGGCGATGGAGAACGAGCAGTTCGCAGCAGCGGAGCACGCGACCATCTCGGTCGAGAACGAATGGGACCTGTCCGGGCTCGAGCCCCAGACCACCGGCGACGGGGAGGCAACGGAGACCGGCCCGGCCCGCGACCTGACCGTCGAGGTCGGCGGGCGCCGCCTGGAGGTCCGGGTGTTCGGGGAGTTCGGGGGCGGTTCGGGCGGTGGTGGTGCGCCGGTCCGTCGGCGCCCCCGCGGCGGGTCGAGCAGCGGAGCCGTCACGGCCGCTACCGAGGACCTGGTCGCCCCGATGCAGGGCACGGTGGTGACCTACGCCGTCGCAGAGGGCGACACGGTCATCGCGGGCGACCTGGTCGTCGTGCTCGAGGCGATGAAGATGGAGAACACCATCACCGCACACCGCGACGGGGTGATCAGCCAGGTCGGTTTCGGCGCGGGTGACGCGGTCCAGAGCGGCGCCGTGCTCGCACGGATCGATGACGCCTGACCGTGATCATCTGACCGGCCGGGTCAGCCTCAGGCAGCCGTGGTCGACCGGTCCCGGAGTCGCGCCATGCTGCGGATATCCGGGATCGTCCGCAGGCTGCGCTTCAGTTCGGCGAACCCCGGCCACTTCGACAGCGTCACCATCGCGTCCCACAACTCAACGGCGTCCTCGTCGGACGGCAGGTCGGAGATGACCGGCCCGAAGAACGCCGGCCCGTCGGGTGGCGACAACGAGATGATCGGGGTGCCGACGTCATCTCCGGCGCGGGACAGGGCTTCGGCCGTCTCGTCGCGGAGCACCTGGTCGTACTCCGTCGAGTCGGCGGCCTGCGCCAGATCGGTCGGGAGCTCCACCGCCGACAGGATCGGCTCGATCGCGATGCCCTGCGCGTGGCGCTCGAGGATCGCGGGGAAGCTGCCGTCCCCGGGCGGGTCGACCTCCCAGATGGCCTCACCCATGGCCCGGTAGAGGCGACCGACCGCCTCGTGGCCGTGGGCGGCACGGGTGGCCGCGGCGACCCGCAGGAGACGGGTGCCCTGCGCGTGTGCCTCGGGGTAGTTGGCCGGCAGGTCGTCGTAGCCGATCGGTTCGTTGAGGAACCGCAGCGAGATGAAACGCCACCGCACGTCCAGATCACGCAGTCGTGCGACCTGGCGTACCCACTGGGAGGTCTGCCAGCAGAACGGACAGACCGGGTCGAAGAAGAACTCGACGTCGGCGGTGTGGGATGGAGTGGACGCGTCAGACATGGGGTTCCTTGCCGGAAGGATGTTGCGTGGACAAGCACAGAGGGTCGCGGAGGCCGCAGATGTCCCCTGTGGGCCTCTCAACGCGTCGGTGTCACCGCCGCTGGGGATCCAGACGCGCCATCAGCATCCGTGCGCATTCGGCGACGGACCCCGCCATGGACGGGTAGACGGTCATGGTCTGTGCGACCTGCGACACGCTGAGCCGGTTCTGCACGGCGACGGCCAGGGGTTGGATCAGATCACTGGCTCGCTTGGAGACGACCACGCCGCCGACCACCGTGCCGGAACCCACCATGGCGTGGACCTTGACGAACCCGTCCAGACCGTGGCCCATCTTGGCTCGCGGGTTGCCGCGGAAGTCCAGGCGTGCCGTCTCCACCGGGAAACCGGCCGCTTCCGCCTCCGACGGCGACAGCCCGACGGTCGCGACCTCGGGATCGGTGAAGATCGTCCCGGCGACCGAGTCCCACCGGATCGGCTGGACGGCCTGTCCGAGCGCGTGCCCCATGGCCGGGCGTCCCTGCATGGCTGCCACCGAGGCGAGCATGACCCCCCCGGTGACGTCACCAGCGGCGTAGACCCAGCCGCTGGAGGTGCGCGAGACCGAATCGATCTGGATACCACCCCAGGCATCGAGTTCGATCCCGGCGTTCTCGAGCCCGAGTTCCCTGCTGGTCGGGACCTGCCCCACCGTGAACAGCACGTGGCTTCCCACCACCTCGGACCCATCCTTCAAGCCAACGACGACCTCGTCGTCACGCCGTTCGCACGAGATGGCCCGGGCGTTGCGCAGGATCGTCATGCCGCGACGCTCGAAGACGTCCTCGATGACCTGCGCGGCGTCGGGGTCCTCCGTCGGCATGATCAGGTCGCGGGACGACACCAACGTGACCGCGGCACCGAACCGCTTGAAGGCATGCGCGAACTCCGCGCCGGTCGCACCGGAACCGACCACGATCAGGTGCTCGGGAACCTCCGGCAGGCCGTAGACCTGCTGGCCGACCAGCACCCGGTCACCGTCCGGCTCGAAGAAGGGCAGCACCCGCGCGGTGGAGCCGGTCGCGATGAGCAGATGGTCGGCCTGGAGTGTCCGTTGGCCGCCCTCCTCGAGGTCGACGGTGACCTCGTGTGCGGCCGAGATGTGGCCACGACCGCGGACCAGATCGACGCCGCCACCGCGGACCTTGCCTTCGATGTCCCGGGACTGCGAGGCGCCGAGTTCGAGGACGTTGGTCGCGACCTTCCGGTAGTCCACGACCGCACTGATGTCGACCCCCTGGACATCGGCACGGACGCCCATGGCCTCGGCGGTGTTCACCCACCCCATCGCTTCCGCCGCGACGATGAGCGCCTTCGACGGCACACAGTCCCACAGGACACAGTTCCCACCGAGGCCCTCGTCCGCCACGATCGACACGTCCGCACC
Organism: Nitriliruptoraceae bacterium; assembly: GCA_003554005.1. GTDB lineage: Bacteria > Actinomycetota > Nitriliruptoria > Nitriliruptorales > Nitriliruptoraceae > T1Sed10-7. The sequence goes on along the minus strand of PWEU01000379.1, from coordinate 711 downwards.
CAGCTCGGCGGCGACCAGGGCCGCTTCGTAGCCGGCAGGACCACCACCGAGGATCACGATGCGCTGGCTCACCTGTCACAACTCCTGGTCCGGCGTCGACGGTCAGACGGTCCCCACGGTAGCGAGCGGACCGGGGCCATCGTCGCGGTCACCTGGGTGCAGCGGGCTCGCGGGTCAGAAGACGTCGTGGGGGACGTAGCCCCCGTACTCGTCACGCAGCACGTCGCAGACCTCCTGCAGGGTGGCCCGACGCTGCAACGCATCGCGCATCGGGACCAGCAGGTTGTCGTCGCTGCGTGCGGCGGCACGGACCGCCGTCAGGGCGTCATCGACCCCACCCTGATCGCGCTCCCGCTTGATCGCGTCGATCCGGTCGATCTGTTGCTGACGGATCGCCTCATCGATGCGTTGCAGGTCCGGCTGCACGTCCTCGGACTCCTGCTGGAAGCGGTTGACGCCGACCACGACCTGCTCGCCGCTGTCGATGCTCTTGGCGAGTTCGTAGGCGGCACGTTCGATCTCGGACTTCTGGAAGCCCTCCTCGATGGCGCTGACCGCACCGCCCATCTCGTCGATCCGGTCGAGGTAGCCCTGCACGCCGGCCTCGATGCGGTCGGTCAGCGACTCGATGAGGTAGCTGCCCGCCAACGGGTCGACGGTGGCCGGCACATCGGTCTCGTGGGCGATGACCTGCTGGGTCCGCAGCGCCAG
>PWEU01000045.1 GCA_003554005.1 Nitriliruptoraceae bacterium | reverse complement strand
CGTTCCGTGCCGCCATGGGCTCGTTCCTCAGCGGTGTCGCCGTCATGACCACCGAGGCCCATGGCGTGCCCCACGGCATGACGGCCAACGCCGTCAGCTCGGTGTCGCTGACCCCGCCACTCGTCCTGGTCTGCGTCGACCGGACGGCGCACATGGCCGCCGCCGTGACGTCGGGGGAGGTGTTCGCCCTGAGCTTCCTGGCCGAGGAGCAGGCGGCACTGTCCAACCACTTCGCCGATGGGAGCCGGGGTGAGGGCGAGGAGGAGTTCGTCGGCATCGACTGGTCGGTCGCTGCCACCGGCGCCCGGGTGCTGGCCGGTGCGGTCGGGTTCGTCGACTGCCGGGTGGACACCATCGCCGAGGCGGGTGACCACCTGATCGTGATCGGCGAGGTGGTCGCACTCGGGGTCCGCGACGACCTGTCCCCACTCGCCTACTTCCGCGGTGGCTACGGCGGGTACCTGCCCGCCGTGACCGTCGACGACGCCTGAGGTCAGGTATGGAGCGCCGTGAGCACCACCTCGACGTCGGGGATCGCCGCATCACCGACGTGACCGGCCTGTGTGCCGCGTTCGCCGACGAACAGGGGACCGACGGCCTACTGCACGTCTTCCTGCCCCATGCCACGGCCGGGCTCGCGCTGCTGGAGACCGGGGCCGGCTCCGACACCGACCTGGTCGACCACCTCGACGTCCTGTTGCCGCGGGACGACCGGTGGCATCACCGCCACGGCAGCCCTGGCCACGGTGCCGACCACGTGCTACCGGCCATCATCAGCCCGAGCCTGACCGTGCCCGTCGACGGCGGTCGGCTCGCGCTGGGCACCTGGCAGTCGATCGTCGTCGTCGACACCAACACCGACAACCCACGGCGGGTGCTACGGCTCAGCTTCCTCGCCGGGTGAGCTTCGCGACCCGCCGGTCGACCGTCCCTCAGTGCGGCGTGCCGAACAGTCGGTCGCCGAAGTCCCCGAGCCCCGGGACGATGTAGGCGTCGTCGTCGAGCTCCGGGTCGATCGCGGCGGTGACGATGCGCACCCGCGGGTTGTCCGCCAGGATCCGGTCCACCCCGGCGCGGGTCGCGACCACCGACAGGACCGTCACCAGCTCGGCGCCCTCGGCGTCGAGGGCGGCCACCGCATCGGAGGCGGAGCCCCCGGTGGCCAGCATCGGTTCCAGCACCAGGACCCAGCTGCCGTCCAGGGGCGGGATCTTGAAGTAGTACCGGCGAGCCTGGTGGGTCTCGTGGTCGCGCTCGAGTCCGATCATGCCGACGAGCGCGGTGGGCAGCACGTCGTGCAGGCCACCGAGCAGGCCGAGACCTGCCCGCAGTACCGGTACGGCCACGATCTGCCGTCCCGGTCCGACCGTGGGCGCCGTGGCCAGGGGGGTCTCGACGGTGCCCTCGGTGCGGGGCAGGTCGCGCACGGCCCTGAGCGCCAGGATCGACCCCAGCCGACGAGCATGGTGCCGGAAGTGCTCGGGTGTGGTGTTGGCATCGCGGAGCGCGGCGAGCTGGAGCCCTGCGATCGGGTCGTCATCGAGCACGGTGACCTGCGACACGGTGGCCTCGGCGGGTGACAGGGGGGCGGGCAGGATCGTCGTCGGTAGCCTAGGCCCGACGTCCGGTGAGGCGAGGACGCAGCCGATGGATGCAGGGAACGTGCCGTCGACCCGTCGCGCCATGCGTCGGGCTCGCTGGGTCGTGCTCATCGCGGCGGCCTCCGCGTGGCTGGCGGTGGCCTGCACCTCCGACGGTGATGCGCCACCGCCCACCGCGCCCGCCCCGCCCGTGGAGGAGCCGGCGGGCACGACCGCTGTCGGACGGGACGTGGAGCTGGTGTTGCCGCCCCGGACGGCCCTGGATCCGAGCATCGCCGAGCGCCTCTCGGACCGGATGCGATCGCTGTCAGAGGACCTGCCCGATGGGGTGGACTCCCTCAGCGTGCGGCTCCCCGAGGAGCCGGCCTTCGTCCCGGATCTGCTCGAGCTGGCGGCGGCCCGGGGAGCCGCTCTCGCCTGCGTGCTCGGTCCGGACGTCGCGGGCATCGCCGACCGGACCGCCGATCGGCACGGCGCCACGACGGTCTGCGCCCTGCCTGCCACCCTGCCCGAGCTGGACGAGGAGGGCGACTTCGAGCCGACACCCGCCGTGCGGATCGACGTCCCCGTCACCGAGCTCGGCGTCCTGGTGGGCACGGCGGCGCGCACCGCGGTGCTGACCGCGGTGGCGCGGGCCGACCCTGACGCCGACGGCCCGGACGCCGATGGCACGGATCCCGATGCCGACGAGCCCGCTGCTCCGGCCGCCGAGGTGCCCCGCGTCGGTCTCGTGCTGCTGGGCGATGAGCTGCCCTCCGACCGCCTCCGCGAGGGGGTGCTGACGGGCTTGGCCGGGATCGAGGTGGTGGAGGTCGAGGACGCGGACGCCTCCCCGCTGGAGGCGCTGGAGACGCTGCTGGCCATGGGTGTCCAGGTCGTGATCGTCGACGGGGGACCCGGGGCGGCGGAGGTCGTGGCGGCGTTGTCAGGACGGTCGGCGATCGTGGCGCCGGTGGACATCCTTGCCGGCGCGGACACGGCAGAGGTGGTCCTCGGCTACCGCCTGCGGTGGGAGCAGGTGGTGCGGGTGGTGCTCGACAGCTTCGCTGGTGCGGGCCACCTCGAGGCGCCCGTCCTGCTCGGGCTGGGCGATGACGTGCTGGAACTCGAGGTCGGCGAGGACCATCCTGAGGTGCTCGCGGCGCTGATGGCCGCCCGGGCGCAGCTCGCGACGCGGGACGACCCCCGGGCTCCGCTGCTGGACGAAGGTCCACCCGCCGGGGCGCCCTGACCCGACCTAGGCTACGCCTCGGACGCCCGCGCGGCGCACCGTCACCATCCGTCAGCAGCCCATGGTCGTGCGCCTTCCGGGCCGTCCTCGCCCCTCCGACCCGTTCCCGCTTAGGAGCATCGTGCGCCGCGCGAAGATCGTCGCCACCCTCGGCCCCGCCCTCGACGACCCGGACCGTCTGCGCGCCGCCTTGGCGGCCGGCATCGACGTGGTGAGGTTGAACTTCTCCCACGGCACCGAGGACGACCACCGGGTCCGGCTCGAGCAGGTCCGCCGGATCGGTGCTGAGCTGGGCCGTCCGATCGGCAGCCTGGGTGACCTCCAGGGGCCGAAGATCCGGCTCGGGAACGTCCCCGAGCCGGGGGTCGAGCTCGAGGAGGGCGGGGAGGTCGTGTTCGTGTCCGGCGCGGAGCGTCTGGACGACTACGAGGAGGACGGCGTCCCCGTCCTCCCCGTGGTCTACGAGCACCTGGCCGACGACGTGGAGACCGGCTCGCTGATCCTCATGGACGACGGGCTGCTGCGGACCGTCGTGTCCGGTGTGGACGGGGACCGGGTCCGCGCCCGGGTGGTCGTCGGCGGGCTGGCGAAGGCGCGTAAGGGGGTCAACCTGCCCGGGGTGGCCGTCTCGGCGGCGAGCATGACCGACAAGGACCACGAGGACGTGGCGACCATGGTCGAGCTGGGCGTCGACTGGATAGCGCTGTCCTTCGTCCGGACCGCTCGGGACGTCCACGAGCTGCGCGAGCTGGTCGCCGGTCACGGCGGGGTCCAGCCGATCGTCGCCAAGCTGGAGCGCCCCGAGGCGGTCGACAACCTCGACGAGATCGTGCAGGCGGCCGATGCCATCATGGTGGCGCGCGGGGACCTGGGCGTGGAGATCGGGCCGGAGCGGGTGCCGTCGATCCAGAAGCAGATGATCGATCGCGCGAACCGCTGGTCCAAGCCGATCATCACCGCGACCGAGATGCTCGACTCCATGATCCGCAGCCCCCGCCCGACCCGGGCCGAGGCCTCCGACGTCGCCAACGCGATCTTCGATGGCACCGACGCGGTGATGCTGTCCGGAGAGACCGCCGCGGGTCGCTACCCGGTCGAGGCCGTGCGGACCATGGCACGGATCATCGAGGTCAACGAGCGCGACACCCACTTCCACCAGGAGTTCCCCGAGACCCGTGACGTCGTCGGTTCGGTGGTCGCGAAGGCGGCGGTACAGATCGCTGACGACCTCGGGGCCAAGGCGATCCTGGTCTTCAGCTTCTCCGGCGCCTCGATCCAGCTCGTGTCCAAGTTCCGGCCCAAGCAGCCGCTCATCGGCTTCACCAGCGAGGAGCGGACGCTGTACCGGCTCCCGCTGATGTGGGGGGTGCGGGGCGAGATGACCGCCGAGCAGGGTCAGTCGAACGCGTTGATCGAAGCCGCCGACGAGCTGTGCATCCAACAGGGGCTGGCCGAGGAGGGTGACACCGTCGTGATCGTGTCGGGCATCCCCGGTGGTCGCGGCGGTACCAACCGTGTCATGGCCCACCGGATCGGTGAGCTCGTCGGCTGACCATGAGTGCCGACGCTCACCGACCGACGTCGACCGGCTCGTCGGGCGGACCGTCGGTGAGCAGGACGGCGAGGTGGTCGGCGAGCGCGGCCGGGGCGAGCTCAGCGTCGGTGGTCCGCAGCGAATCCAGCGACCACCACTTGGCCTGGACGGCGCCCGGGTCGTCGAGCGGCGCCGCGTCGACGTCCGCCCCGTCCGTCCTGGCCAGGAACCAGCGTTCGGCCTGATCGATCCAGCAGCCCCTGAACTCGAACACCACCCGCCGGGACCAGATCCAAGGGCCGACCTCGACCTCCACCCCGATCTCCTCGGCCACCTCGCGGTGGGCGGCGTCGAGGTGCGACTCCCCGCGGCGCAGCCCGCCGCCGGGCGCGGTCCACACCCGGCGCTCGGTGTCGGGTGCGTGAGCGACCAGCAGGACCTGGCCGTGGGGGTCCATCAGCAGCACGCGGGCTGCCTCTCGGACCAGCGGCGCCTCGCGCGTGCCCACCGCGGGCTCGGCCGCCAGCTTCGGATGGGGTGGGATGACCCGTGAGGACAGCACCAGATCCGGGTCGAGCACGGTGAGCAGGCCATCGCGGTCGACGATGAGCATGGCCTCCTCGTCCGCCCCGACCAGCCGCCCCACCACGTCGCTGGGGATCGGACCCCGGACCGGGTCGTCGAGCAGGTGGCGCACCGACACACGCTGCCCGACGTGCTCCGGGGTGACCCGACGGACGTAGCGGGCCCGCAGCTGGTGGATCCGGGGCGTCCCGTTGCCTGGCTGGTCCGGCGTGGGTGCGTCCGGCGTGGGTTCGTCCGGCGTGGGTTCGTCCGGTCGGGGAGGGGAGGGTTCGCTCATCGTGCGGCCAGATCGTGGAGGTGGACCTCGACGTCGAACACCCGCGAGAACAGCCGGGTCTTGCGGGCAAGTTCCTCGGGAGTGACGTGCAGACCTCCGCCGGTCAGCAGCAGCTCGACGACGTCGTCCCGTCGTCGTGCCTCGATGCCGGTGACCGCCTGGTCGTGGGCACGGTCGAGCCCGTCGGCGACCTGCAGGATCGCGAGCAACTGCTCCGTGCGTCGACGGTGCCGGGGGGACAGGGCCGCGAAGGGCGGGTGGTCGGTGGAGATCCCTCGGGAGCGGTGGAACCGCACCAGGGTCGCGAGCATGGCGGTCTCCGCCGGGTCGAATCCGCGCAGCTCGGCGTTCTCGACGAGGTAGGCCCCGTGCAGGTGCTGTCGACGGAGTGCCAGCGCCTCGCCGATCGAGTGGAGCTCGGCGGCGTGGCGCAGCAGCTCGCGGTCGGTCGCGTCGAGGTCGTGGAGGTCGCGGGTGCGCTCGAACAGCAGCGCTGCCAGGTGGGCGACGTGGGTGGGGTGGGGGTCGTCGCCGCTGAAGGTGCGGCGCAACCGGGTGACCTGGTCGGTCCGCAGCTGCAGCGCGCTCGGTGGCGTGCCGATGGCGTAGGTGTCCAGCAGCAGCCCCTCCCGGAGCCCCCAGTCGCTGACGGTGATCCGCTCCAGTCCGAGGCGTTCGAGGACCCGGGTCAGGACCACCCCTGCGACGTGCAGGTGGTCGGCGCGGCTGGACTTCATGCCGGGCAGCCGCCCCCGGGTGACGGTGTCCACCGACACCAGCCGTTCGCGCAGGCGCTGCAGCTCGGAGGTGTCCACGCTGAGCTGGTTCAGGGTGGCGGGCAGCCACTGGCCCTGGTCGGCCGCGGCGAGGCGAGCCAGCGCCCGCACGGTCCCGCCGACCGCGACGGTCGTGGCCGGGGCCATCGCGGTGATCCGGTCGACCAGCGGGTCGAGCTCGGCGTCCACCACCTCGCGCAGCGCCTGGACCTCGGGCCGGTCCGGCGGATCGTGGTTGATCGACGCCGAGAGCCGGCTCACGCCCAGGGGGATCGACGCGGCCCAGGTGATCTGATCACCGGCGCCCACCGCCAGCTCGAGGGATCCACCTCCGAGGTCGAGCACGAGGACCGGCTCATCGCGGACCGCGACCGCGGCACGTACCCCGAGGTAGGACAGCCGCGCCTCCTCCAGTCCGTCCAGCACCCGCACGTCGGTGCCGGCGGCACGCGACAGGTCGGTGACCACCTCCTGGCCCCCCGGGGCCTCCCGCAGCGCGGCGGTCGCCACCGCCAGCACCTCGCTCGCTCCGCCGCGTCGAGCCAGCTCGCTCAGGTAGGCGACCACCGCGACCGCCCGCTGGTGCTGTTCGAGTGGGATCGCCCCGTGCCGGGCGACCTCCCGACCGAGGTGCAGCATCTCCCGCTCCCGCAGCAGCGGGGTGACGCTGTGGCCGTCCACCTCCGCCACCAGGACGTGGAAGGAGTTGCTGCCGAGGTCGAGGATGGCGGTGCGCACCCGTCAGCTCGCGCCGGAGGGGTTCAGCAGCTCGACCCGGGCCGGGTCGGGCCAGCCCTCCACGAGCCAGGTGGCCACCTTGCGCGCGTTCGGACGTTCGGGCAGGTGCCCTCGGCGCCACAGCGCCGTCAGCGCCGACCCGATGACGTCGACGTGGCTGCACAGCAGGGCGTTCTCGGTCGCGACGCGGGTCAGCAGTTGGTCCACCTGCTCGAAGGGGGTGCCCTCCGTCAAGGCCACCTCCTCCTCGACCGGTAGCCCACGAGCCGCAGCCAGGGGTGCCACGGTGTCGATGCACCGCTTGGCGGGGCTGGACAGGATGACGGTCAGCTCGTGGTCGGCCAGCATCTCGGCCAGCGCATCCGACTGTGCGCGGCCGTTGGCACTGAGGGGTCGGGCGAGGTCGTCGCCGGTCCAGGCGGCACGATCCCCGGCGTCGGCGTGGCGGACGAGCAGGAGCGTCACCGGTCACCTCCGGTGGAGCGGTGGGCGAGCGCCTCGGTGAGCAACTCAACGTCGGCAGGGTAGGTGAGCAGCTGTGGGGCCTGTCGCGCGTCGACCCAGCGCGCGACGTCGACCTCACGGTCGGCCGCCCGGTCGGAGGGGTCACCGTCGCGGTGCTCCATCACGAACCATCGCACGCGCTTCCACCCGTCGACGACCGGGTAGACGACCTGACTGATCTCGTCCTGAACCTCGGCACGGACCCCGGTCTCCTCCTCGACCTCGCGGACCGCGGCGACCTCGTGGGCCTCCCCGGGATCGAGCTTGCCCTTGGGCAGGGACCAGTCGTCGTAGCGGACGCGGTGCACGACCAGGACCTCCGGTGCGTCGGCACTCCCACGCAGGACGACCCCTCCCGCGGCCTCGACGGCCGCTGGCCCCGTCCAGTCGTTGTCCACGCTGCGTTCCTGGCTCATGCCTGCGCCCGTCGCCGTGCCCGCTCCTGCAGTGTCAGGTGGGTGTCGACACCGCGGGTGGTCGGCACCCGCCGCCAGCGCGCATCGACACCGAGCTCCCAGGACAGCAGGTCGTCGGCGAGGTTGATCGCCAGGATCTCCTCCAGCCGTCGCTGCAGCCGGGGGTCCTCCACGGGGGTCAGCGCCTCGACCCGGCGGCTGAGGTTGCGGGTCATCCAGTCGCCGGAACCGATCAGGTGGTCGTAGCCACGGGCCTCGCTACCGAACCGGTAGACGCGTGAGTGCTCGAGGTAGCGGCCGACGATGGAGCGGACCGTGATCGACTCCGACAACCCGGGGACCCCCGGCCGCAGGCAGCAGATCCCGCGGACGATCAGGTCGATGGGGGTCCCGGTGGCGGCGGCGTCGTAGAGGGCCTCGATGATCTGCCCGTCGACCAGGCTGTTCATCTTCGCGACGATGTGGCCGTCCTCGGCATCCCGCTCGCGGGCGATCAGCTCCAGCATCCGCGACCGGAAGGTCGTCGGTGCCACCACGAGCTTCCGGTACTCCGACTGCTTGGAGTAGCCGGTCAGCACGTTGAACAGGTCGCTGAGGTCCTGGCCGAGGTCGGGGTCGGCGGTCAGCAGCCCGACGTCCTCGTAGATCCGCGCGGTCTTGTCGTTGTAGTTCCCGGTGCCGATGTGGGCGTAGCGGCGCACCTTGCCCGACTCGCGCCGGATCACCAGGGAGATCTTGGTGTGGGTCTTCAGCCCCACCACGCCGTAGGCGACGTGGACGCCAGCCTCCTCCAGCGCCTTGGCCCACTCGATGTTGGCTTCCTCGTCGAAGCGGGCCTTGAGCTCCACCAGGGCGACGACCTGCTTG